>NZ_RCNY01000005.1:0-74166 GCF_004307635.1 Pseudomonas sp. Sample_22 | reverse complement strand
CCCCCGTATGCACCCCAAACAAATGCTCCCGCAACGGCTTCGTAACCGCAGGATCCTCAATACAAATATTCAATTCACTGTCTACCTGCATACTGCGGGTATTGATGTTCGCTGAGCCCAGCGTGGTAAAAACATCGTCGACAATCATCAACTTGCTGTGCACATACACATCCATCCACTGTCCGGGCGGTGAGTCTGGCGCCACCAACGTACAGATATGCACTTTCAGCCCGGGAATTTCGGACGGTGAAATAATTTCCCGATCAAGGCCTGGAAGTCTTTTTTCGAGCGTTTCAACCTTGGCCCGTGCCTGCGCCAGGTTGGTTTTCAGCGTTTCGTAATAGCGCGCCGCCGACGCCTCAGGGTCAGTGCCGTATATTCTTTCAAAAACCCCTTTGTTCACCGTGGCCAAACGTTCTGCTTGTTTGGCTTGCTCAATGTCGGCCAACAATTGGTCACGACGTTCGGCTCTGGCCACCCCCGGCATCAGTTCCGGACGCCCCAATTGCTTCAACATGCGGAACGTATTGACCGAACCGTCACCCATGGCCTCCTGGGTGGAGTTGGTGACGACGAAGAGATAGAGCGGCCCATATGTTTCGGGATCGCGCCCGCCGTCGATGAGGGCTTGCGCAACGCTTTTGATCTTTTCCGCCAGGGGTGGCCAGCGAAAGTATTGGTTCTCGATGTAGATGAATCGGGTCGTGTTGTTGACGGCTTTCAAATACAGCTTCTCGATGTCTCGCTTGTTGTCCTGGCTTTGCGTCCTGAGGATCTGGGCCATGACGGCGGTACCATGCCCTGGTCGTACGTGAAGTTGCGGGGCGATGTGTTGACGAGAAGCCAGCAGGTCGATGCGGGTTTCTTTTTTCCAGGCCACACAAAAATTGTGATTCAGGTGCTCAAGCACCGGGCCGGTCACCCGGCTGGAAATATCCTGCCTGGGCGTTTCGCCATTGCGTCCGAACTGTGGGTGCAGTCGCTCGTAGCCGTGCTGGTCGTTGTCCCAGTAGGCATCCAGCGTGTTATGCCCCATGACAAAACCCACCGCGACCTGCGGTTTTTCATAATCCACCAGGACCATTTTCTGGTGATGGGTCGGTTCGGCAAACATCGCCACCGAACTCATGACTTTGTTGCGGGTACTGCGATCCTCATCCATCGATTTCATGGCCAGCCGCCAGGCAATCTCTGCCCGGTCAAGCAAGCCGAAGTCGCGGGTAACGAACTCGATGTTCTTGATGCTCAACGAGGGCTCATTGCCCCACATCAGCATGCGGAAGAAGCGTTGTCCCAGCTCGATCGGACCGGTTTCAGCACCGGTGTAGGCAAGCCGGATCTGCCGATACCACAACTTGTCATACTCGACTTGCGCGTCGTTTCGGTTTTGCCTGAACTTGCCGAACCAATTGGAAACGTTGTCACCCGGGGTCGAATTCTCCGAAGTCTGGGCCACGCGCAACGTGTCGTACCAGCACAGGATCCGGACTTGAACACCTTCGTTGGCTTTCTTGATCAGCAGATCTCCAATGCACAGCGAACTGGTGTCGCCCCGCTTGAAATACATCGAAGGCTGAAAGCCCCAGCAGATGATTTCCACGCTGCTTTTGGCCGCCAGGATGGCGTCATACACCGCACCGAACGCACGCTCGCCGTTGACCAGAGGTTCGAAAGTCGCGGGCACCGGATGGTATTCGGTGTTCTGCACGAACCACGGCAGGTTGAGCTGACATGACATGGTTTTGCTGGTGGCGACCGGGACAGTGATCGTGGGGGTGGTCATCTTCAAGCCTCCGGCTTCGGCGAGTTAAGTTGGGTGTATGCCTGGCGGAACTGACTGGCGTCATCCGGGGGCGTGATCTCGGGATGTGGCTGGCTCGAATGGCGTTGAAAACCCTGATTCGCCCGTTCGGCGTTGTCCGGATCATCCGTGTAGTCGCCTGCCACCGGCACGTTGTACTTGACCCCGTTAGCCAGCTCGACGCGGTAACGGCTGGTGGTGGCATGATGGTCAACGGCGATTTGGCCACTGGCATCCATGACGCCGTTTCCAGCCGGCGCGCCATCGGCGAACACCTTGTAAGGCATGCCTGCCCAGGGCTGATAACCTGCGACACTGCTTTGCCCCACCATCAATGTGAGCGTTTGCCTGAGCGAGGCTGTGGGCCACGCCGGGTTATCGCGATTGAGTTGCGCCGGGCCACTGAACGTTTTCTTCACACCCTTTACATCAACGGTGCCGGGCGCATGGATTTCGATATTGCCGTCTTTGATACGGATGTAGGCGCCGCCGCTGGTGAGCAGGATTTCCTCCTGCGCGGCGATCTCGACGGTGCGTGCGGTCGACGTAATGCGCACGCTGTCCCTGGCGGTGAGCTCGATGCAATCGCTCTGCGCCTGGATTTCGATCTTGCCTTTGGCCGCAAACAATTTGGCGCCCGCGGCCCGGGCAAACAGGCTGATCCCTTCAGCGACGCTGGCCAGCAATGACTTGCCGCTGGCGAGGTTGATGTCCTCACCCGTTGAGAGAGTCAACTGCTTGCCGCTGTGCAGGTGGGTATTTTGCGGCGTCGCAGTGGCGATGTCGGCCGGGGCCGAAGCGATCAGCAACGGTTTGTGGTAACCGGGGGTCTGGCCCCGGCCGCCACTGCTGATCGCTGCATCGGTATCACCCGCGTTGCGCGTTTGCCGCTTGGCGCTGGAAACGCTGTTGTCATTGCTGCCATAGTTAAGCTGAGTGTCGGCGGTCAGTTGCTCAAGGCTGTCGACGCCCCCCTGCATCGGCAGGGCATTGTGCTGCTGAGCGGCCTCGGACAATGCCCTTACGCGCTCCTGTGCATTCGTCAGTTGTAGCCGGGCTTCTCGAACATCGACCTGGCCGCCTTGAGCGTTGTTGCGCGGCCATGTGCTCAGATACAGCCCTTGCTGTGCGCGCAAGGCACCGTAGGCATCCGTACGTAACTCAAAACCGGTGCCGCGCAAGCCGCCGCGCTGATTGCCCTGTTGATCTATCAGGTAGCCGAGGTTCAGCTGGCTGTGTCCATGACTGCTGTGGATCTGGGTACGAACCTGGCCCGTGGAGTCGTCCATCACCCACTGGTTGTAGCCGCGCCCCTGGATTTCCCGGCTTTTATAACCACTCATCAAACCGCTTGAGTGCCAGGCGGGCTTATGCCCGCCGTAGACTTGCCCCATCACCAGTGGCCGGTCGATGTCGTTGTCGAGGAAGGTGATCACAACTTCCTCACCAGAGCGGGGCACATTCACACTCCCCCACTCCTGGCCGCTGCTGGCCTGCATCATGCGCAGCCAACATGAGCCCAGTTCGCCATCCTTTACCAGGCGGTCCCAATGGAAGCGTACGCAGATCCGATTAAGGCTGTCGGTAAAGACTTCGCGGCCGCTCGGGGCCACTACGACTGCGGTCTGCGGGCCGGGACTGGCCGGTTTGGCATGAGCGAACGGGCTGCGATAAGCGATGTCCAGACGCTGAGTCTCAAAGCGGTTCAGGTAGAAGCCTTCGCTTTTCACTGCGTACATCGACTGGCGCTGCTCGGATTCGAAAAGCGCATTCAGGCTGCCGGGCGGGCTGATTCGCTGCATGCCGACTGGCAGGTTGCTCTGGGCGAAGAACTCCACCGCGATGATCAGGAATTGGCGCTCCTTGATCGTCTTGAGTTCATACAACGGATGTTGGGCCAGTTCGAATCCATGACCGGGTTGCATCTGGCGCACGCCGCCTTGTCCCTGTATGCGTCTGGCAGCCGATTCGTCCTGTTCAATCTGCACGCGGCTGAGCCAATCGCCACGGTCGGGATTCTGCCAGGCATATTGCCCCCGGTATTGATAACGCTCGAGATCCGGTGGCGCCGATGCAGCAGGCAGCGCCACGGTTCGCGTGACCTGTGATCGGGCATGACAGAAATAGTCATTGCTGCTTGCTTGCACTGCACCATTGAGCAATCGGGCACCGGGGCTCCATTGAGTGATGCTGTCTTGCAGGTCGGCCGCCTGTTGCGTGTGGAACCGCAGGGTCGCCGGGGTGAGGGTCGGCAGGAACATGAGACTGTCAGTGAAAACGATGCAGTGACTGTCCACCTCATGTTGCACATACCAGAACAAACCTTCTTGCTCACACCAGCGCTGCACGAAATGGGCATCGGTCTCGTTGAACTGGGTGACGTAGGACAGCAGTGGATATTCCCGTGACAGTTCGAAGCGGTACGCTCCCCTCGCCTGGCTATAGTGCTGGAACACTTGGGCAAAGATGTCGGGAAGGCTCATTTCCTGCCAGATCCGGCAATCCACACGGTATTCCAACAGGCTGAACCAGGGAGCGAAGACCAGTTGCCAGTCGTCCAGCCCGCCGTCGCTTCCCAGGTAACGCACGCTTTCCACCCAGCCATGCCTGGGGCTGTAGCTACCGTCGTCCAGCTTGATGCCCAGTTGCACCGCCTGACCAATGAGTAGCTCCGGGTCGAATGCTGCAGCCTGATTGATCACGTCGACCGTGTAACGCGGCACTCGACCCATCCGCTCCTGACCATGGGCTCGCAGCGCGAACAGCTCTTGCCCTTGGGGTGTTGTCAGTTGCAACAAGCGCTCGGCCTGGCTCAGCGGATGGCCGAACGAGGACATCGCGGTGTCACTGATTGAATTCACCGTTCAAACTCCCTTTGTCATGAGTCCTTGATGCTTCAGCCGATCAGCCAGCCTTGGGTCTGGTTGGCCGAGGTAAAGTCCAATATCCAGACGGCGCAGCCAGGTTCAGCGCGGGCGGTCAGCCAGGCGAGGCCGATTTGTACCCATTGCTCGGTCACCGGCCCGAATCGAGCGCCAAGGGGGCTGAGGCAGATCTGTCGGTCAAGATCCAACCCGGGCAAAAAGTCCCGGGCATACTCGTTGAGCTGGATGAGCCGCTGGCGATCGAGCGCGCCACCTGAGATCAGCACGCTTACTCGCGCAAGATTAATGGCCGTAACCTCACACAGCGCTGTCATCAACCTTTCGAAAATTTGCGTATCGGGGCGAGCCCGTGAAGTGCGAGCAAGATGATCCAGTTCGATCGGCGCAAACAGCTTCAGGGGGCTGTGGGACCTCGGATCTGTCTGCGCCGATTGGCGGCGCAGCAGCACCGCACTAACCGCTTCGCCAGCCATCTCCTCAGGCGGACACAACGTTATCTGTTCCTCGCAGGCCCACGTGTCCAGGCTTAGGCACAACAGGTATTGCGCTCCCGCACTGTGAGCCAGAACCTCGGGCAACCACTGCGCCGCAGATTGTGTCTGCAGGTCAAAACCACGATGCGGCAATAGCTCAGTCGGCCAAAGGCTCAGGGCTCGATCAAGCCAGTCCATGGCGCGGACTGCACCCGGAACGAACAACACAACCTGAGTGTTGCGCCAGTCGATTGAATGCCGAAATGCCGGCGCCCATGTGTTCAGAGCTGCCTTGAGGATTTCGCTGGAGCGACCGAGCGCCTCGGCTTCCGGCCATCCTGTGGCCGGGGTGGCTAAACGGCGGACAGGCCGACTAAGTCCCCGCGTATCAAGCAGGCGTGGGTCTTGAATGACGTCGGCATGCAGCCCCGCCAGCTCACTCGCTGGCAACGGCGCGTCATATGAGCCACAAGGAAGCCAGACCCAGGCCCGGATAATGTCGACGCTGGCGGAGGCGAATTTGCCCTCGGGAAATACCATGCCTGCCAGACGTTGCTGCTCCTGCGCGGCCAAACGCCGCTCGGAGATTCGATCGTAGATACTCGTACGGATTGCCATCCCTAATCCTTAGAGAACGCCGGTGTCCTTTTGTGTAGCAACCAACCGCGCACCACAGGAAACCAGATCACCGTCGCGGGCCACCGCTCTGTCATCGACCAGCAGCGTTTCGTCACCACTGACGATGGAACACTCCCCGTGAGGGCAGGACACCCGATCGCCGAGTCTCGCAACCGCGAGACCATTGATAAAAGTCGAGGGTGATCCTTCAAGCACCCTCCCTCCGCCAGAAGTCGGGTCGTCGATAACGATGATTGGTCGCACAGGAATCGTCCGTGTTTGCACTGTGCTGCACGGTACTGACGGCAAACAATTGTCACAAGTCGGCGCATTCCGTAAAACTTGTAGCCTGGGATCGTAGGACGGCGTGGTCCTTGTCCTAGGACCGCCCAGCAACGAGATTACAAAGTGCCGATCTGCAAAAACGCCGAGCTGGTGAGGTTGCTGGCGCGAATGGAATTGGGCGATAGCATTCCGGATGAGTTGTATCGCAAGATTGCCGAGATCATCGCCTTTGCGTGGAATTTGAAAGACAAGTTTCCGGCGGGGCAGGATCCGGGTGCGGTCATGGTCGAGAAGGACATCACCGAACGCGGGGATGATTACTGAGGATTCAAGGACGCCATCGCGGGCAAGCCCGCTCCCACAATGATTGATGGTGCACACAAAGTTTGTGACCACCACTCAAACCCTGTGGGAGCGGGCTTGCCCGCGATGGCGATTTCAGGCCCTAACGACCTGATCAGTTCCTATGCAACTTGCTCATCAACTCCGCCTCAGCCTGGGTCAAGCCGCAGGACTGGGTCAGTTCGTCGACGCTCGCGCCCATCCCGACCAGTCGCGCCGCCTGGGCGAACGACAGGCTGGTGGGGTCGCGCTGTTCCAGCTGAACGAGTTTGTCCGGCAATGGCGCGACGATCGCACGTAGCTCATGCAGGTCTTCACCCATGCGCACGTTGCCATTCTGATAGTCGTCAACGCGCTTGCCCAGGTCCTTGATGCGCTGATCCCGCTGCGCATCACTCTGGGCCTGTTGTGCGGCGATCTGCTTCTGAGCGCGAATGTACGCCAGGAACATCGCCAGCGTGCCTGCCCAGAACAGGAACAGGACAATGACCGCAACCTCAAGAATCAATCAGATACTCTCCAGTTCCGACCATTCTTCTTCGCTCATCATCTTGTCCAGTTCGACCAGGATCAGCAGTTCGTTGTTCTTGTTGCACACGCCTTGAATGAACTTGGCGGATTCTTCGTTACCGACGTTTGGCGCGGTTTCGATTTCCGACTGACGCAGGTAAACCACTTCGGCCACGCTGTCGACCATGATCCCGACAACCTGCTTGTCGGCTTCGATGATGACGATACGGGTGTTGTCGCTGATTTCGGCATTCATCAGGCCGAAGCGCTGGCGGGTGTCGATCACGGTGACCACATTACCGCGCAGGTTGATGATGCCCAGCACGTAGCTCGGGGCACCCGGGACCGGGGCGATTTCGGTGTAGCGCAGGACTTCCTGAACGCGCATCACGTTGATGCCGTAGGTCTCGTTATCCAGCTTGAAGGTGACCCATTGCAGGATCGGATCTTCGGAACCTTTTGCCGCCGTTGCCTTGTCATTCATACCCTGACCCCTCAAGAAACCGCCCTGGCGGTGTTGTTCTGTTATGTAGTTTTATGCGGCGGTTTACTGCCGCCCATATGCTTTGCGCCGCCGCTGGCGATCAACTCGGCCAGCGCGGAAACGTCGAGCAACGCACACATGTGTTCAATCACCGTGCCGGCCAGCCATGGCCGCTGGCCACGGTGACTGCGCCACTTGATTTCGTTCGGGTCCAGGCGCAACGAACGACTGACTTGATGCACCGCCAGCCCCCATTCGTAACCCTGAACCGAAATGACGTATTGCAGGCCCTGCTTGAAATCGTCGCGATAACGGTCGGGCATGACCCAGCGAGCGGTATCCAGCACTTTCAGATTGCCAGCCTGGCTCGGCAGGATCCCGAGGAACCACTCCGGCTGCCCGAACAACGGCGTCAGTTCATGACCGGCCAGGGAATAAATCGAACCCAGGCACACCAGCGGCACCGCCAGGGTCAAGCCGGCGACATCGAACAACAGGCATTCGAACGGCTCGGCAGCCCAGGAAGGCCGATCGTCGGTTTCCAGCGGTGGCGGTGTGTTGGCGGGCGGCAGATGAACTTCGACCACCGGCGCCACCAGCGTTGGCTGCACCTCGGCAACCTTCGGTTCCGGCACTTGCTGTACTTCGGCGACGGGCGCCGCCAGTGTTTGCAGCAATGGCGCGATGGTCGATACCGCCGGCAGCATCGACGTGGGTGCTTCGATCACAGCAATTGCCGGACGTGCAGGCACTTCCATCGGCACGGCCGCTTTGGCGACCGGCTCGGCAGTAAAACCAGCCTGCCGGGCGTCACGAGCCTGCTCTTCAAGCACCGCGGCCTGGAACTCATCGAGTGCCGCTTCGTCTTCGACCACCTCAGGCAGCGGCTCAAGCGGAGCCAACAGTTCCTCGGTCACCTCTTGCAGAAGGTTGTCCAGATACGACTGCAGCGCCAATTGCGGACGCGACGTGAGTTTCAATGGCCGGTCAAGACTCATCTCACGCCACCTGCGGAACAAGTTGTGCCGCCAGCAGATGCTTGAGCAAGGCGCGGTAAGCCAGGACGCCGCGACTCTTGCCATCGAATTGCGAAGGCGTCAGCCCGGCCCGGCTGGCATCGCGCAGGCGGGTGTCCACCGGGATGTAGCCTTGCCAGATTTCTTCCGGAAATTTGTCGCGCAAGACGCGCAGCGTACCGAGGGACGCTTGGGTGCGGCGGTCGAACAACGTTGGCACGATGGTGAACGGCAACGCCTGTTTGCGGGATCGGTTGATCATCGCCAACGTGTTGACCATGCGCTCCAGGCCCTTGACCGCCAGGTGCTCGGTCTGCACCGGGATCACCAGCTGCTGGCTCGCCGCCAAGGCATTGACCATCAGCACACCGAGCAGCGGCGGGCTGTCGATCACCGCGTAATCGAAGTCTTGCCACAACTGCGCCAGGCTCTTGGCGATCACGAGTCCCAGCCCACTCTGCCCCGGCGACTGACGCTCGAGGGTCGCCAGCGCGGTGCTCGAAGGCAGCAGGGAAATGCGCGGGTCGCTGGTCGACAGCAGCAGCTGCCCCGGCAAGCCCTGGGGCACGTTGCCCTTGTGCAGGAACAGGTCGTAGTTGCTATGTTCCAGGCTGTCGGGGTCGTAACCGAAATAGCTGGTCATCGAGCCGTGGGGGTCGAGGTCGACCACAACCACGCGCTTGCCCGCCTCGGCCAGCAAACCGGCTAAAGCGATGGATGAAGTGGTTTTACCGACACCACCCTTTTGATTGGCGACTGCCCAGACTCTCATTCGGATTGTTCCTCCCGGCCCAATGAATCGACCGAGAAATAGCTCAACGTGTTAATGCGGGTGACGGAGAATTGACGGCGCTCTCTCGTACCGGCGACTTGACCGGGGTCGGTGCAGTTTGTGTGCCAGCACGCTTCAACGCGGCATCCGGTTGCGCATTGGCAGTTCCAGTGCCAGTCAGGCTGCGGCGCACATCGAGGTTGCGCGACACCACCAGCACCACCCGCCGATTACGTGCCCGGCCTTCTGCCGTGGCGTTGTTGGCGACCGGCTGGAATTCGCCATAGCCCACCGATGCCAGTCGACCGGGATTCACACCCTGCATCGCCAGCATGCGCACAATGCTGGCCGAGCGGGCCGACGACAGTTCCCAGTTGGTCGGGTACTGCGCGGTACGAATAGGCTGATCGTCGGTGAAGCCTTCGACATGAATCGGGTTGTCGAAGGGTTTCAGGATCGCCGCGACCTTATCGATGATGTTGAAAGCGATGTCACTGGGCATGGCGTCGCCACTGCCGAACAACAGGCTGGAGTTGAGCTCGATCTCCACCCACAACTCGTTGCCACGCACGGTCATCTGGTTGGACTGGATCAGATCACCGAACGCCGCACTGATGTCGTCGGCGATGCTCTTCAGCGGATCGCTGCTACCGGCGACGCCGGCGTCGACTTGCTCGCTGTCTTTGACCAACGGCTTGGCCGGGGTCACGGTCTTTGGTCGCTCCTCACCGATCGGAATCGGCTTGAGCGCGCGGTCGCTGTCGGTGAAAACACCGATCAGCGCCTCGGAGATGATCTTGTACTTGCCTTCGTTGATCGACGAGATCGAATACATCACCACGAAAAAAGCGAACAGCAGCGTGATGAAATCCGCGTAGGACACGAGCCAGCGCTCGTGGTTAACGTGTTCTTCCTGATGCCGACGACGAGCCATTAGGTTAGTCCCTTAATCCATGAAGCCTTGAAGCTTCAACTCAATGGAGCGTGGGTTTTCACCTTCGGCGATCGACAGAATCCCTTCCAACAACATTTCGCGATAACGCGATTGGCGCAACGCGATGGATTTGAGTTTGGCGGCAATCGGCAACAGCACCAGGTTGGCGCTGGCTACGCCATAAATGGTGGCGACGAACGCTACGGCGATGCCGCTGCCCAATTGCGACG
Source organism: Pseudomonas sp. Sample_22 (assembly GCF_004307635.1). NCBI lineage: Bacteria > Pseudomonadati > Pseudomonadota > Gammaproteobacteria > Pseudomonadales > Pseudomonadaceae > Pseudomonas > Pseudomonas sp. Sample_22. Next base: position 63,816 of record NZ_RCNY01000005.1, on the reverse strand, counting down.
GGTCAGCAAGGTTGCCCATCACATGGATCAGGCCCATTACTGCACCGATGATGCCGATGGTGGGCGCATAACCGCCCATGCTTTCGAAGACTTTGGCCGCTTCGATGTCGCGGCTTTCCTGAGTGTAGAAATCCACTTCCAGAATGCTGCGGATCGCTTCCGGTTCGGCGCCATCCACCAGCAATTGCAGGCCTTTGCGCGAGTAGTTGTCGGGTTCGGCGTCGGCCACCCCTTCCAGACCGAGCAAGCCTTCCTTGCGTGCGGTCAGGCTCCAGTTGACGACACGATCTACGCCGCCTGCCAGGTCGACACGCGGCGGAAAAAGAATCCACGCGAGAATCTGCATCGCACGCTTGAAGGCGCTCATTGGCGATTGCAGCAATGCCGCCCCAATGGTCCCGCCGAGTACGATCAAGGCTGCGGGCCCGTTGGCCAGCGCACCGAGATGGCCGCCTTCGAGGTAGTTGCCGCCGATGATGGCGACGAACGCCATGATGATGCCGATAAGGCTGAGAACATCCATCAGATACACGCCTCGACGATGTGCCGGCCAATGTCGTCCAGGCTGTACACCGCGTCAGCGAGTTCGGCTTTGACGATGGCCATCGGCATGCCGTAGATCACGCAGCTGGCTTCATCCTGCGCCCAGATCGAACTGCCGCCCTGCTTGAGCAGGCGCGCGCCCTCGCGACCATCGGCGCCCATGCCGGTCAACACCACCGCCAGAACTTTGTCACCGTAGGACTTGGCCGCCGAACCGAAGGTGATATCGACGCACGGTTTGTAATTCAAACGCTCGTCGCCCGGGAGGATTTTCACCGCCCCACGGCCGTCGATCATCATTTGCTTGCCGCCCGGTGCGAGCAGGGCCAGGCCAGGACGCAGGATATCGCCGTCCTCGGCTTCCTTGACGCTGATGCGGCAGAGTTTGTCCAGACGCTCGGCGAACGCCTTGGTGAACGCAGCGGGCATGTGCTGGATCAGCACGATCGGCGCCGGGAAGTTGGCCGGCAATTGGGTCAGCACCCGCTGCAAGGCAACCGGGCCGCCGGTAGACGTACCGATGGCCACCAGTTTGTAGGCTTTGCGTTTTGGCGCCGGCGATGACTGCGTGGGCGCATGGGTACGCGCCGGAATCGGAGCCGGTGCCGGACGCACAGCTGCGCTGCTGCCGTAACTGCTTGTGGAAGGCGTAGGCGTCGGAGCAGGTGCGGCCACCGGAGCCGGTGCACTGTAGGCGCTGACACGACGGTTGCTGCGCGAAATGCTCAGAATCTTTTCGCACAGCAGTTGCTTGACCTTCTCGGGGTTGCGCGAGATGTCTTCGAAATTCTTCGGCAGGAAATCCACCGCGCCGGCGTCCAGCGCATCGAGGGTAACCCGGGCGCCTTCGTGGGTCAGCGAGGAAAACATCAAGACCGGGGTCGGGCAGCGCTGCATGATGTGTCGCACCGCCGTGATGCCGTCCATCATTGGCATCTCGTAGTCCATGGTGATCACGTCCGGCTTGAGAGCCAGCGCCTGATCGATCGCCTCTTTTCCGTTGGTCGCGGTACCGACGACCTGGATATTCGAATCCGCTGAAAGAATTTCCGAGACGCGGCGGCGGAAAAACCCCGAATCATCCACCACCAGGACTTTGACTGCCATAAACACTCCGTTAGGCGGAGCGAGGCTCAGTCGCCCCGCTCCACCAGAATCAAATACGCCGTGCGGCGTAACGCTTGAGCATGCTCGGGACATCGAGAATCAGCGCAATGCGACCGTCACCGGTAATGGTGGCGCCCGACATGCCCGGGGTTCCCTGGAGCATTTTGCCCAATGGCTTGATGACCACTTCTTCCTGGCCCACCAGTTGATCGACAACGAAGCCGATCCGCTGTGTACCCACCGAAAGGATCACCACATGGCCTTCGCGCTGCTCTTCGTGAGCGGCGGAGCTGACCAGCCAGCGCTTGAGGTAGAACAACGGCAGCGCCTTGTCCCGCACGATCACCACTTCCTGGCCGTCCACCACGTTGGTGGTCGACAGGTCGAGGTGGAAGATCTCGTTGACGTTCACCAGCGGAAAGGCGAACGCCTGGTTGCCGAGCATGACCATCAGCGTCGGCATGATCGCCAGGGTCAACGGCACCTTGATGACGATCTTCGAACCCTGGCCCTTGGCCGAGAAAATATTGATCGAACCGTTGAGCTGGGAAATCTTGGTTTTCACCACGTCCATGCCCACGCCACGACCCGACACGTCGGATATCTCGGTCTTGGTCGAGAAACCCGGGGCGAAAATCAGGTTGTAGCACTCGGTATCGCTCAGTCGATCGGCCGCGTCCTTGTCCATCACGCCGCGTTTTACCGCGATCGAACGCAACACGTTCGGGTCCATGCCCTTGCCGTCATCGGAGATCGACAACAGGATGTGATCGCCTTCCTGTTCCGCGGCGAGAATGACCTTGCCGCCACGGGCCTTGCCCGAGGCTTCGCGTTCTTCCGGCGACTCGATGCCGTGGTCGACCGCGTTGCGCACCAAGTGGACCAACGGATCGGCCAAGGCCTCGACGAGGTTCTTGTCGAGGTCGGTCTCTTCGCCGACCAGCTCCAGGTTGATCTCTTTCTTGAGCTGGCGCGCCAGGTCGCGAACCAGGCGCGGGAAGCGCCCGAAGACCTTCTTGATCGGTTGCATCCGGGTCTTCATGACCGCGGTTTGCAGATCGGCCGTGACCACGTCGAGGTTGGACACGGCTTTGGACATGGCTTCGTCGGCGCTGTTGGCACCCAGGCGGACCAGGCGGTTACGCACCAGCACCAGTTCGCCAACCATGTTCATGATTTCGTCGAGACGCGCGGTGTCGACCCGCACAGTGGTCTCGGCTTCGCTGGCCGGTTTTTCCGCGGGCGGTGCGGCCGGGGCACGGGCCGGAGCCGGTGCAGCGGCGGCAGGTGCCGGCTTCGCGGCTTCGGCCTTCGGTTCAGGAGCCTTGGCCACCGGCTTCGGTGCCGCAGCCTTGGCGACAGGCGCCGCAACCGAGGCGCTCGCGCCGGTTGCCGTGCCAGCCGTGGCGCCCACTTCAGTGAACTTGCCCTTGCCGTGCAATTCGTCGAGCAGCGATTCGAATTCGTGATCGGTAATCAAGTCACTGCCGGCCGCCGCAGCGGTTGGCGCAGCAGGCGTCGGCACCGAAGCGATGGCCGATTCCAGCGCATCCACGGCAAAATTGCCCTTGCCGTGCAGTTGGTCGAGCAGTGCTTCGAATTCGTCGTCGGTGATGTCGGAACTGTCGCCCGCGGCTTTCGGAGCCTGCGGCGCGGCAGGGGCCGCCGGTGCCACCGCATCAACGGCGAACTGGCCTTTACCGTGCAACTGGTCGAGCAACGACTCGAACTCGGCGTCGGTGATTTCGTCGCTGGCCGCAGTATCGGCGGCGGGCGCTGGAGCAGCCGCCGGCGCCTCGGCCTGGGCCTTGACGGCGTTCAGCGAGTCCAGCAGTTGTTCGAATTCATTGTCGGTGATGTCGCCTGACTCGCTTTGAGCGGCAGGTTCTTCAACCACTTCGGCGACGGGTGCTGGCGCTGCCTCGTCAGCCGATTGCGGCTCGGCCAGACGGGCCAGTGCCGCGAGTAATTCTGGCGTGGCAGCCGTGATCGGGCCACGCTCGCGGACTTCGCTGAACATGCTGTTCACCGCGTCCAGTGCTTCGAGAACCACGTCCATCAATTCCGAGTCAACGCGACGTTCACCCTTGCGCAGGATGTCGAACACGTTCTCGGCGATGTGGCAGCACTCCACCAGCTCGTTGAGCTGGAGGAAGCCGGCGCCCCCTTTTACAGTGTGAAAACCGCGAAAAATTGCATTGAGCAGATCCGCATCATCCGGTCGGCTTTCCAGCTCGACCAGCTGTTCGGACAGTTGCTCTAGAATCTCGCCGGCCTCAACCAGGAAATCCTGAAGGATCTCTTCATCGGCGCCGAAGCTCATTAATGGTGTGCTCCTACAGGTCTAAAAACCCAAAAAACCTGAAATTCCTGAAACTCTAGAATCCAAGGCTGGATAACAAATCGTCCACATCGTCCTGACCGGACACAACGTCTTCTCTTTTATCGGCATGAATCTGCGGACCTTCACCCTGAGAGAGATGTTTTTGTGGATCTTTTTCTGCAAGCATTGCTTCACGGTCATGCTCGATGCCCGCAAAACGGTCAACCTGACTGGCCATGAGCACGAGCTTGAGCAGGTTGCTCTCGACTTCGGTGACGAGTTGGGTCACACGCTTGATGACTTGACCTGTGAGGTCCTGATAATCCTGGGCCAGCAGAATATCGTTGAGGTTGCCCGACACGGCACGGTTGTCTGTGCTGCTGCGCGTCAGGAACCCGTCGACTCGCCGGGCCAGTTCGCGGAACTCTTCAGCCCCGACTTCGCGACGCATGAACCGCCCCCAATCCGTGCTCAAGGCCTGAGCTTCGTCAGCCAGGCTGTTGACCAGCGGCGTGGCGTTTTCCACCAGGTCCATGGTGCGGTTGGCTGCGGCCTCGGTCAGCTTGACCACATAACCCAGACGCTCGGTGGCGTCGGTGATCTGTGACACCTCTTCGGCTTGCGGCATGTGCGGGTCAATCTGAAAATTGACGATCGCGCTATGCAGCTCGCGCGTGAGCTTGCCCACTTCCTGATACAGGCCGCGGTCACGGGTCTGGTTGAGCTCATGGATCAATTGCACAGCATCGCCAAACCTGCCCTTTTCAAGGCTCGCGACCAGTTCGACGGCGTGTTTTTTCAGGGTCGATTCAAAATCGCCCTGCGAAGATTCGTTATGCCCCATAGCTCCCCCGTGGCGCAGTTCAACCGATGCGTTCGAAAATCTTCTCGATTTTTTCTTTCAACGCCTGGGCCGTGAAGGGTTTGACCACATAGCCGTTAACACCGGCCTGGGCCGCTTCGATGATCTGCTCGCGCTTGGCTTCAGCGGTCACCATCAACACCGGCAGGTGCTTGAGCTTTTCATCGGCACGCACGTGGCGCAGCAGATCGATACCGGTCATGCCAGGCATGTTCCAGTCGGTCACCAGAAAGTCGATGCTCCCGCTGTTGAGGACCGGAATGGCGGTAGTGCCATCGTCGGCCTCGACCGTGTTGGTGAACCCAAGGTCACGCAACAGGTTTTTTATGATCCGCCGCATCGTTGAGAAGTCATCAACGATGAGGATTTTCATGTTCTTGTCCAATTCGACCTCCAAGCAGACTAAAACGCGCCCAGCACCTGGACGCGCCATTTCAATCAATCTGGCAAAGCACTCGATGACTGTCTGGAGTACAACGAAGCGAGACCGGCGCGGTTCATCACCCCACCAGCCACGTCGCAGTGCCCCCACACTGCCTTCAGCGCGCTCGCCACTCTCCCAAACGCCCCCTTAAACGGGCCGCGCACTGGCTATGTAACTGGCTGACCCGAGATTCGCTGACCCCCAGGACCTCACCGATTTCCTTGAGATTCAACTCTTCGTCGTAGTACAGCGCCAACACCAGTCGCTCGCGCTCCGGCAAATTGGCAATCGCGTCCGCCAGCGCTGCCTGGAAGCGTTCATCCTCCAGATCGCGTGACGGCTCGAGATGAGCACTCGCGCCATCCTCGTGCAGCCCTTCGTGTTCGCCGTCCTGCAACAGATCGTCGAAACTGAATAACCGGCTGCCCAGGGTGTCGTTCAAAATCCCGTAATAATCGTCGAGACTCAATTGGAGTTCGGCCGCAACTTCGTGATCTTTAGCGTCACGGCCGGTTTTCGCTTCAATCGAGCGGATGGCGTCGCTGACCATGCGGGTATTGCGGTGGACCGAGCGTGGCGCCCAGTCACCCTTGCGCACTTCATCGAGCATGGCGCCGCGGATGCGGATGCCCGCGTACGTCTCGAAACTCGCGCCTTTGCTGGCGTCGTATTTGGTCGAGACTTCCAGCAGGCCGATCATCCCGGCCTGGATCAAGTCTTCGACCTGGACACTGGCCGGCAGACGCGCCAGCAAGTGATAGGCAATGCGTTTGACCAGCGGCGCGTAACGCTCGATCAGCTCGTACTGCGCATCGCGTGCCGATTTCTTGTAGAGGTTGTAGCCGCTGGCTGTCATAGCACGGGTCCTGCCGTTTGTTGCACGAGGCGTTCGACGAAGAACTCCAGATGCCCACGCGGGTTGGCGGGCAACGGCCAGGTGTCGACCTTCTGCGCGATTGCCTTGAACGCCAGCGAGCACTTGGAGCGCGGGAATGCTTCGTAGACGGCACGCTGTTTTTGCACGGCCTTGCGCACGCTTTCGTCATAAGGCACGGCGCCGACGTATTGCAGGGCGACGTCGAGGAAACGATCCGTGACCTTGGTCAACTTGGCGAACAGATTGCGCCCTTCCTGCGGGCTCTGGGCCATGTTGGCCAGCACGCGGAAACGGTTCATGCCGTAGTCACGGTTGAGCAGTTTGATCAGGGCGTAGGCGTCGGTAATGGAGGTCGGCTCGTCGCAGACCACCAGCAACACTTCCTGGGCGGCACGGACAAAACTGACTACCGAGTCACCAATCCCCGCAGCGGTGTCGATCACCAGTACGTCGAGGTTGTCGCCGATATCGCTGAAGGCCTGGATCAGGCCGGCGTGCTGCGCCGGGCTCAAGTGAACCATGCTCTGGGTGCCGGACGCGGCGGGAACGATGCGGATGCCGCCCGGGCCCTGCAACAGGACATCGCGCAGCTCGCAGCGACCTTCGATCACGTCGGCCAGGGTACGTTTGGGTGTCAGCCCCAGCAGAACGTCGACGTTCGCCAGCCCCAGGTCGGCGTCCAGCAACATGACGCGCCGGCCAAGTTCAGCCAAAGCCAGGGACAAGTTCACTGACACGTTAGTTTTCCCGACGCCACCTTTGCCGCCGGTCACCGCGATCACCTGTACGGGATGCATGCTGCCCATGTTATTTCTTTACCTTGTCTTGCATAGACGGAGGCCACATTACTGGCTGCGCGTTCACAATCGGAACAATGCATGGCAGACCATCGATGTAGGTACAAAAACTATTCATTGTTACCTCAGCCTACCTGCTTGGTGGGGCTGTGGTAGATATCAGCGAACATGTCAGCCATGGCTTCTTCGCTGGGTTCTTCCTGCATTTGCACGCTCACGGCACGGCTGACCAGTTGATGACGGCGCGGCAGATGCAAATCATCCGGAATCCGCGGGCCATCAGTCAGGTAGGCTACCGGCAACTCATGGCTGATGGCCAGGCTCAACACCTCGCCCAGACTGGCCGTTTCATCCAGTTTAGTCAGGATGCAGCCAGCGAGCCCGCAACGCTTGTAACTGTGATAAGCGGCGGTTAGAACCTGTTTCTGGCTGGTGGTTGCCAGAACCAGATAATTTTTCGATTTGATGCCACGACCGGCCAGGCTTTCGAGCTGCATGCGCAATGCCGGATCGCTGGCTTGAAGGCCGGCGGTATCGATCAGCACCACGCGCTTGCGCAGCAAAGGTTCCAGCGCCTGCACCAGCGATTGCCCCGGATCGACGTGGGTCACCGACACATTGAGAATCCGGCCGAGGGTCTTGAGCTGTTCCTGGGCACCGATACGGTAGCTGTCCATGCTCACCAGCGCGATGTTCTGCGCGCCGTACTTGAGCACATAACGGGCAGCCAGCTTGGCCAGGGTGGTGGTCTTGCCCATGCCGGCAGGGCCGACCATGGCAATCACACCGCCCTCTTCCAGCGGCTCGATTTCCGGCGTGGCAATCATCCGCGCCAGATGCGCCAGCAACATGCGCCAGGCTTGGCGGGGTTCTTGAATATCGGTGATCAGTGCCAGCAAGTCGCGGGACAACGGCCCGGACAAACCGATACGTTGCAGACGGCGCCAGAGGTTGGCCTGGCCCGGGCTGCTGCCTTGCAGCTGATTCCATGCCAGGGAGCCCAGCTGTACTTCCATCAGTTCGCGCAGGCTGTTGAGCTCAAAACGCATCGAGTCAAATACCCGGGAGTCCACCGCGGGCGCCGCAGCAGGCGCTGGCGCAGGACGCCGAGGCTCGGCGTAGGTCGGCTCGATCAGTGGCTCGGCGGCGGTGAGGGGCAACCCGGCGAACAACTGGCGATTGGTGGCATTGTCGCTTTCGCCGTCGCTGCGCAGGCTCAGCTCGGCCTGGGCGGTGACGATGCGCGACTGCGTCTTGCGCAGCTCGTCTTCGAGTTCCATGTTCGGCACGCGTGGCGCCAGCGCCGACAGTTTGTAATCCAGGGCAGCCGTGAGCTCGACACCACCGGCGATGCGGCGGTTGCCGATGATGGCCGCTTCAGCGCCCAGCTCATCACGAACCAGTTTCATGGCCTGACGCATATCGGCGGCGAAAAAACGCTTAACTTGCATAAACCACTACCTCAGCCGTTGGGCCCTACTGTCGCAACGATGGTCACTTGCTTGTTGTCAGGGATTTCCTGATAAGCCAACACGTGCAAACCCGGGACTGCCAGCCGGCCAAATCGCGAGAGCATCGCGCGAACCGGACCGGCCACCAGCAGAATCACCGGTTGACCTTGCATCTCCTGGCGCTGCGCCGCATCGATCAGCGAGCGTTGCAGCTTTTCAGCCATGCTTGGCTCCAGCAGAACGCCCTCTTCCGAGCCTTGTCCTGCCTTCTGCAGACTATTGAGCAATATTTGTTCCAACCTTGGCTCAAGCGTGATCACTGGCAGCTCGGAGTCAGTGCCTACAATGCTTTGCACGATTGCGCGGCTAACGCCGACACGCACCGCAGCCACCAGGGCGGCGGTATCTTGACTCTTGGAAGCATTGTTGGCGATGGCTTCGGCAATGCTTCGAATGTCACGCACCGGCACCTGCTCTGCCAGCAGCGCTTGCAGAACCTTGAGCAGTTGCGACAGCGACAACACACCCGGCACCAATTCTTCGGCCAGTTTCGGCGAGTTTTTCGCCAGCAACTGCATCAGTTGCTGCACTTCCTCGTGCCCGATCAGCTCACTGGAATGCTTGTACAGAATCTGGTTCAAGTGAGTGGCCACTACTGTACTGGCATCGACCACTGTATAGCCAAGGGATTGTGCCTGGGCACGTTGACTGATTTCGATCCAGACCGCTTCCAGACCGAAAGCCGGATCTTTGGCGGTAATGCCATTGAGCGTGCCGTACACCTGCCCCGGGTTGATCGCCAGTTCGCGATCCGGGTAAATCTCGGCCTCGGCCAGGATCACCCCCATCAAGGTGAGGCGGTAGGCACTCGGTGCCAGGTCGAGGTTGTCGCGGATGTGCACGGTCGGCATCAGGAAGCCCAGGTCCTGGGACAACTTCTTGCGCACGCCCTTGATCCGCGCCAGCAATTGACCACCCTGATTGCGATCCACCAATGGAATCAGGCGGTAGCCGACTTCCAGGCCGATCATGTCGATCGGCGTCACGTCATCCCAGCCGAGCTCCTTGGTTTCCTGCGCGCGCGCTGGCGATGGCAGCAACTCTTGTTGACGCTTGACCTCTTGCAACGCCTGGACCTTGACCTGGTTCTGCTTGCGCCAGAACAGGTAGGCACCACCCGCCGCCAGGGCAGCCATGGTCAGGAAGGAAAAGTGCGGCATGCCGGGCACCAGCCCCATCACCGCCATCAAGCCTGCCGATACGGCCAGCGCCTTGGGCGATGCGAACATCTGACGATTGATCTGTTTACCCATGTCCTCCGAACCGGAAGCACGGGTCACCATGATCGCCGCAGCGGTGGACAACAACAGTGATGGCAATTGCGCCACCAAACCGTCACCGATGGTCAGCAGTGCGTAAACCTTGCCGGCATCGGCGAAGGTCATGTTGTGCTGGAAGATACCGACCGCCATGCCACCGATCAGGTTGATGAACAGAATCAGCAAACCGGCAATGGCGTCACCACGCACGAATTTGCTGGCACCATCCATGGAGCCATAGAACTCGGCTTCCTGTGCCACTTCCGAACGGCGGGCCTTGGCCTGGTTCTGGTCGATCAGACCGGCGTTGAGGTCGGCGTCGATGGCCATCTGTTTACCGGGCATGGCATCGAGGGTGAATCGCGCACTCACCTCGGAAATCCGCCCGGCACCCTTGGTTACCACGACGAAGTTGATGATCATCAAGATCGCGAAAACCACGATACCGACCACGTAGTTACCGCCGATCACCACCTCACCGAAGGCCTGGATCACCTTACCGGCGGCAGCGTGGCCGTCCTGACCATGGAGCATCACCACCCGCGTCGACGCCACGTTCAACGCCAGCCGCAACAGCGTCGCCACCAGCAGAATGGTCGGGAACACGGCAAAATCCAGCGGCCGCAGGGCGTAGACGCAAACCAGCAGCACGACGATGGACAAGGCAATGTTGAAGGTGAAGAACACGTCCAGCAGAAACGGCGGAATCGGCAACATCATCATTGCCAACATGACCAGCAGCAACAGCGGCACGCCCAGATTGCCTCGACTGAGGTCTGCCATGTTCGTGCGGGCACTGTTGATTAACTGAGAGCGATCCACCGGTATTCCCCGTTCCTTTGAAGCAAACTTTTGACGCCTGAAGCAGGCTCGGGGCGGCTATTGCAAGAAGCCTTCCAACTTTTGCGGGGGGTTGAAATACAGGGTTTTATCGGAGGGATTTGTATCGCATGAACGGGCCCTTTCGCGGGCAAGCCTTGCTCCTACGGGTGAATCGATATTTTGTGAGAGCGAGGCTTGCCCGCGAAGAGGCCGGAACTGCCGGCACACATCAGGAATCGCGGCGCAAATCCGGTGGAATCGGCAAATCATCCTTGAGCGGATCCGGGCGCTTGCCCTTGCCTGCGCGGTACTGGCGGATCTGATAGACGTAGGCCAGAACCTGGGCGACGGCGAGGTAGAGGCCGCCAGGAATTTCCTGCTCCAGTTCGGTGGAGTAATAAATCGATCGTGCCAGCGCCGGCGATTCCAGCAACAGAATCTCGTTGGCCGCCGCGATCTCTCTAATTTTCAGGGCCAGGAAGTCGCTGCCCTTGGCGATCAGCATCGGCGCGCCGCTCTTGTCCGGGTCGTACTTGAGGGCGACGGCGTAGTGGGTCGGGTTGGTGATGACCACATCGGCGTCAGGGATCGCCGCCATCATTCGCCGCTGAGACATTTCGCGCTGGAGCTGGCGAATGCGCTGTTTCACCTCGGGCCGACCTTCCTGGTCCTTGTGCTCGTCGCGCACTTCCTGCTTGGTCATTTTCAGCTTCTTGATGCTTTCCCAGAGCTGGATCGGTACGTCCACGGCGGCGATGATGATCAAGCCGCACGCCATCCACAACGTACTCCAGCCGACCACTTGCAAGCTGTGGATGATCGCCCGGTCCAACGGTTCATGAGCGATGCGCAGCAAGTCGTCGATGTCCGCCGACAACACCACCAGCGCCACGAACAGCACGATGAAAAACTTCGCCAGGGCCTTGAGCAATTCGGCAATGGCCTTGGCCGAAAACATGCGCTTGAGGCCCGCGCCAGGGTTCATGCGGCTGAACTTGGGCGCCATGGTACCCGCTGAAAACAGCCAGCCGCCCAGGGAAATCGGGCCGATCAAAGCAGCCAGCAGCAAAGTGATCATCACCGGCTGAATCGCCAGCAGCGCGATCTGCCCCGAGTGCAGCAGATAGGTGCCCATCGAACGCTGATCCAGCACCACCTCCCGCGACAGGGAAAAGTTCAGGCGCATCAGATCCATCATTTCCTCGGCCAACGCACCACCGAATATCAGCAAAGCGCCCGCACCGGCAAGCATGATCGCCAGGGTGTTGAGCTCCTTGGAACGGGCAATCTCGCCCTTCTCCCGGGCGTCCTTTTTCTTTTTCTCCGTGGGGTCTTCTGTTTTGTCCTGACCGCTTTCGCTCTCAGCCATGACTCAGCGCGCCTGTGCCAGTTCGCGTAAAAACTGCAGGGCCTCGGTGGCCAGCGGTTGATACTGATTGATGATGTCCGCCAACCCGACCCAGACGATAAACAGCCCGAGCACCAGGGTCAGCGGGAAGCCGATGGAGAAAATGTTCAGTTGCGGTGCCGCTCGGGTCATCACGCCGAAGGCAATGTTGACCACCAGCAGCGCAGTGATCGCCGGCAGCACCAGCAACAGCGCCGCGCCCAGCACCCAGCCGAGCTTGCCAGCCAGTTCCCAGTAATGATTGACCGTCAGGCCGCTGCCCACCGGCAACGTGGTGAAGCTCTCGGTGAGGACTTCGAACACCACCAGATGGCCATTCATCGACAGGAAAATAAGGGTCACCAGCATGGTGAAGAATTGCCCGATGACCGCGACCGAGACGCCGTTGGTGGGGTCGACCATCGAAGCGAAACCCATGCCCATTTGAATGGAGACGATTTGCCCGGCAATCACAAACGCCTGGAAAAACAACTGCAGCGAAAATCCCAGTACCGCGCCTATGAGGATCTGTTCGGCAATCAGCAGCAACCCGCTCAAGTCCAGCGCATTGACCGGCGGCATCGGCGGCAGGTTGGGGGCAATGACCACGGTGATGGCGAGGGCGAAATACAGGCGGATGCGTTTGGGAACCAGAGACGTACCGAATACCGGCATGACCATCAGCAAGGCGCCGACACGAAACAAGGGCAACATGAACGTCGCCACCCAGGTGCTGATCTGGGTGTCCGTCAGTTGCAGTAGCGACGACATGGCTTAGCCGATGACCTGCGGAATGCTGCCGTACAACTGCAGGATGTACTCCATGAACGTCTGCACCAGCCATGGGCCGGCGACGATCAGCGTCACCAGCATCACCAGCAGGCGCGGCAGGAAGCTCAAGGTTTGTTCGTTGATCTGGGTAGCCGCCTGGAACATTGCCACGACAAGGCCCACCAGCAGGCTCGGGATCACCAGCACCGCGACCATCAACGTGGTCAGCCACAACGCCTCACGGAAGATGTCGACCGCAACTTCGGGCGTCATGGCGAAACACCGCCGAAGCTGCTGGCCAAGGTGCCGATGATCAGCGCCCAGCCATCGACCAGAACGAACAGCATGATCTTGAACGGCAAGGAAATGATCAGCGGCGACAGCATCATCATACCCATGGCCATCAACACACTGGCCACGACGAGGTCGATGATCAGGAACGGGATGAAAATCATGAAGCCGATCTGGAACGCGGTTTTGAGCTCCGACGTCACGAAGGCCGGTACCAGAATGGTCAGCGGCGCCTGATCCGGCGAGGCTATGTCCGTGCGCTTGGACAAACGCATGAACAGCTCCAGGTCACTGGTTCGGGTCTGGGCCAGCATGAAGTCCTTGATCGGCACCTGGGCCTTGGCCACCGCATCCTGAGCGCTCATCTTTTCCGCGAGATACGGCTGCAAGGCGTCCTGGTTCACCCGGTCGAACACCGGCGCCATGATGAACAGCGTCAGGAACAGCGCCATGCCAGTGAGAATCTGGTTCGACGGTGTCTGCTGCAAGCCAAGGGCCTGGCGCAGGATCGAGAAGACGATGATGATCCGGGTGAAACTGGTCATCAGCATGACGAACGCCGGGATGAAACTCAGCGCAGTCATGATCAGCAGGATCTGCAGGCTGACCGAGTACTCCTGAGCGCCTTCGGCGTTGGTGCCCAAGGTGATCGCCGGGATCGACAGCGGATCGGCGGCGAACGCCAAAGGTGCGGCCAGCATCAGGGCCAGCGTCAAGACGATGCGCAGCGCACCCATTACTTCTTATCCTTCTGATCTTTGCCCAGGATATCCAGCAGGCGCTGGGCAAATTCCGGCGTCGTTTTCTCAGTGGTGCTCGGCACCTGCACCGGTTCCTTGAGCACGTGCAATGCGGTAATGCTGCCGGGGCTCAGGCCGAGCAGAATCTGCTCGTTGCCGACCTGCACCAGCATCAGCCGGTCACGTGGGCCAAGGGCGCGGGAACCGATCAGCTCGATCACCTGGCCCTTGCCGGCAGGCCCCGCTTGCTGAACCCGACGCAACAGCCAGGCGAGGAAGAAGATCAACCCCAGCACCAGCAGCAGGCCGAACACCAGTTGCGTCAATTGCCCGGCCACACCGCTGCTCGCTACAGGCGCCGCTGCAGCGGTGGCGGTCGCAACAGGCTCTGCCGCCAGCACGCTCAACGGCAACGCCAGAAGAACCCCGAGAAGCCTTTTCACTCAGCGCAGCTTCTTGATGCGTTCGCTTGGGCTGATCACGTCGGTCAGGCGGATGCCGAACTTCTCGTTGACCACGACCACTTCGCCATGAGCGATCAGCGTGCCGTTCACCAGTACGTCAAGCGGCTCACCGGCCAGGCGATCGAGCTCGATCACCGAACCCTGGTTGAGTTGCAGCAGGTTGCGAATGTTGATGTCGGTGCTGCCCACTTCCATGGAAATCGACACCGGGATATCAAGGATCACGTCCAGGTTCGGCCCTTCCAGGCTCACCGGATCGTTGTTTCTCGGCACACTGCCGAACTCTTCCATGGGCAGGCGATTGTTGGAGGATCCGGATGCATCGGCCGCCAGCAGCGCGTCGATATCCGCCTGCCCGGCATCACCGGTTTCTTCCAGGGCCGCAGCCCATTCATCAGCCAGTGCCTGGTCGTCCTGGGTATTCATATCATCAGCCATCATTTGTCCTCGGCGGGCCACCTTTGAGGGGAGGCCGTCAGTTAAAAGCGAATGTGTCAGGCGTCGATCAACGACGCTCGATCGGCTCGATCACTTGCAACGCAAGGTTGCCTTTGTGCGAGCCCATCTTGACCTTGAAGGCCGGCACGCCGTTGGCGCGCATGATCATGTCTTCCGGCATCTCCACCGGAATGATGTCCCCCGGCTGCATGTGCAGGATGTCGCGCAGCTTCAACTGGCGGCGAGCAACCGTGGCGCCGATCGGTACGTCGACATCCAGCACGTCCTGACGCAGGGCATTGACCCAGCGTTCGTCCTGATCGTCGAGATCCGACTGGAAGCCGGCGTCGAGCATTTCGCGCACCGGCTCGATCATCGAATACGGCATGGTCACGTGCAGGTCGCCGCCACCGCCATCGAGTTCGATGTGGAAGGTCGACACGACAATCGCTTCGCTCGGGCCGACGATGTTGGCCATGGCCGGGTTCACTTCCGAGTTGATGTACTCGAAGTTGACTTCCATGATCGCCTGCCAGGCTTCCTTCAAATCGATGAAGGCCTGCTCCAGCACCATGCGCACCACGCGCAGTTCGGTCGGGGTGAATTCACGCCCTTCGATCTTGGCGTGACGACCGTCGCCGCCAAAGAAGTTGTCCACCAGCTTGAACACCAGTTTGGCGTCGAGGATGAACAGCGCGGTGCCGCGCAACGGCTTGATCTTGACCAGGTTGAGACTGGTCGGCACGTACAGCGAGTGCACGTATTCGCCGAACTTCATCACCTGCACGCCACCGACCGCCACGTCTGCCGAACGGCGCAGCATGTTGAACATGCTGATGCGCGTGTAGCGGGCGAATCGTTCGTTGATCATTTCCAGGGTCGGCATGCGTCCACGGACGATGCGATCCTGGCTGGTCAGGTCGTAGCTTTTGACGGTGCCGGGTTCGGCAGCGTTATCGGTCTGTACCAGACCATCGTCCACGCCGTGCAACAGCGCGTCGATTTCATCCTGGGACAGCAGGTCCTGCACGGCCATGTCGTGTTCCTACTGCAGTACGAAATTAGTGAAAAGCAACTGTTCGACAACCACTTTGCCGAGCTCTTTCTGCGCCACTTCCTGGACGCTGGCCGTGGCTTTCTGGCGCAGCATTTCCTGACCGACCGGCGACGCCAGCGTGGCGAAATCCTGCCCGGAAAACAGCATGACCAGGTTGTTGCGGATCACCGGCATGTGCACTTTGAGCGCTTCCAGATCGGCCTGGTTGCGGCCAAGCATGGTGATGCTCACCTGCATGTAGCGCTGACGGCCGTTCTGGTTGTAATTGGCGACAAACGCTGGCGCCATCGGCTCGAATATCGCCGGCTGCTTGCCCAGCGGCGCGGTTTCGACCACGGCGGCAGGCTTGCTCTGGGCGCTGTGCATGAAGTACCAGGTCGCCCCCACGGACAAACCGACCGCCAGCAGCAGGGCCAGCACGATCACAATAATCAGCTTGAGTTTGCCTTTGGTTGCGGGGTCTTTTACTGCTGCGTCGCTCTTCGCCATGCCAATAATCCGTCACTATTCGGGTTTTCACAGTCGCACGGCAAGGCAAGAGCAAGTGTTATGCCAGAAGTGTCGGGAGAGGGATGGGTGGGGATGTGCGCGTTTTGAAGAACACTGCGCCCCCTGTGGGAGCGGGCTTGCCCGCGAAGAGGCCGGAACATTCAACATTGATGCTGACGGTGCCGACGCCTTCGCGGGCAAGCCCGCTCCCACAGAGTCATAGGTCTGCCGGGATCAGGCGTAATAGTCGACTGCGCTGGAGCCGATAACACTGGTCACCGGAGCAGCGACTTCAGCAACGGCTGGCGCCACGTCGTCATCCATCGAATCAAGACGACCACCAGTGGTATTGGTCCTGCCACTCTGCGCCTGCTGATTCTGCCCCTGATCCTGGGAGCCACGGTTCTGGTCGGAGACGTTGACGTCAACCTGGCCCATGCCCTGCTGGGCAAACATGTCACGCAGGCGATGCATCTGCCCGTCGAGCGCTTCGCGAACACTCGGGTGCGCGCTCAAGAAGGTAACCTGGGTCTGCTGATCCGGAACCATGTTGACCCGAATGTCGAGACGCCCCAACTCTGCCGGTTGCAACTGAATGTCCGCTGCCTTGAGATTGGCGCTGGACAGGTACATGACCCGGTTCACCACCTCTTCGGTCCAGCCATTCTGATGCATGGCAATCGGTTGATTGACCGGCAAGGCGTTGGCGGTTTTCGGCGTGGCAGCCTGGGTCAGCGCCGCCAGACGGTTGGCGAAATCGTCGACCCGGGTATCGCTGCTGGCCGATTTCAAGTCCTTGAGACCGTCATCGATCAAGCCACTGAAGGCCTTATCGCCACCTTGGCTGGTGCTGTCCTTGTCGGCCTGCACCTCGAGCATACCGGCCATCCCGGCAGCAAAATTTTGCGCAGCGGTCTGTTCGCCATCGGCCTGGGCCTGGGCGGTAGTCGAAGCCGCTTTCGGCTGTGCCTGACTTGACGCGGAAACGTGGCCGCTTTGCTCCATCGCCATGCGCAAGGCCGGCAATGCATCAAGAGGATCAGCCTCGGGATCGAATTCGGCATCCGTGACAACAGCCGCCGACGCGGCTGTCACAGGAGCAGCAACTGGCGCGCCAAGCGCAGCCTCAACCGGCAATTGAGCGGCATCCACGACCGGCGTCGTCACCGGTGCAGGCGCGACCACGGCGGGTTGAACCACCAGCAGCAAGGCAGGATCAAGCGTCGGATCAACAGGTGCGGTTTCGGCGACCGGCGTTTGTGCGGTATCGGTAGCATCGTCGCTGGCAGCCTGGCCTTCGGTCTGCGCCGGATTATCGGCGGGCAAGGTTTTGCCGCTATCGGCAACCTCCGGTTGCGCGGCGGCAGAGTTGTCGTCCACGACGTCTTTCTTGCCAGCGCTGTCCACAGCCTTTTCACGCACCGGTTTGACCGGGCTATCAGCTGTTGCGGCAGGTTTGTTCTGGGCTTGCTTGGCATACACCTGAGCGAAGCTTGCAGCCTTGTCCCCGGGCTCAGCGGTCAATGCCGTGGAATTGGCGGACGCCGCTTGAGCCTTGGCCGGCGCGACGGCCTGAAGAAGATTATTGGGGGTAACGGGCATTTAACGGTCTCCGCTGCACTGGGATCGTAGGTACAGTTGGAAGAGTTAACTGCAAGGGTCGCGCCAGTTTCGCCAGCAGACGACGAAAGGCGCCAAACGACTCAGCTCGCCGCCGGGGAACGCTGTCGTTCAAATTCATAGAGAGGACGAACGATGGCGAACTCGCCATCGATGTCGGTGATCAATTGGCCAATTTCGGCAGTCGGGAACGCACTGGCCATCCGCTCAAGCTGACCACACAACTCGGCGAGCCGCACAGCGCCCATGTTGCTGCTGCTGCCTTTGAAGCTGTGGGCAGCCTCGATTACTTGCGTGGCCGTATCTGCCTGTCGCAACAATTGCAGGCGTACTTCGCAGTCAGCGAGGAAGGTATCGACCAATGTCGAAAACCCATCCTCCATGACTTCCCGCAACGCGCTCAGCGCGCCCGGGTCAAGATGTGTGTCAGCCACTTGCTCACTCCTTGATCAAGAATGCGTGGATTATGCCAGAGCCTCCCAGAAAAACTCCACGCGGGCACTTCGACCATCGTCGGACCAACTGGCGTTACGCCCCAACTGACGGATCAGACTCACACCACGTCCCGACAGACGGACAGGATCAACCGGGCGATCCAGCACCCGCGCGACGTCAAACCCTTTGCCGCTGTCCTCGACGCGGATCACCAGACAACCACCTTCACCCTGCGGCGTGACCTGCAGATGCACCCGTACGTGGCCGTCCTGCAGCTCGTCCAGGCGTGTGTTGCGCTGTTGATAATAACGGGTGAACCCCGAAACATCGCGCTTGAGGCTTGAGTCCAGACCCAGGACACCATGCTCGAGCGCATTGGAATACAACTCGGCCAACACACTGTAGAGCGCCCCGCTCTGCGTCCGTAGACCATGGACCTCAAGCAGTAATTGCAGGAGGAACGGCAGTGGATTGAAGCGCTTGAGGGTCGCGGCGCGAAATTCGAAACTCACTGACCAGTCCAGCGGGCACGACTGACCGCTGTCGGAATACACCGGGGTCGGCGCAATCAGCGGCGAAGTCTCAAGCAAGCTGATTTCAACCATACTGACATCGTCGCGGGTCTCACCGCCAAAGTCGCGCAGCGCCTGGCCGATTTCCTCGAACAGCGCATCCGGTTCACGATTGTCCGAAAAAACCCGTTGCAGGCGCTCCACCCCGAACAACTGATCGTTGGCATCGCAGGTATCGATCACCCCGTCGGACAAGAGGAAAACCCGGTCACCCTCCGCCATCGGAAACACTTGCGTGCTGTCATCGAATGTTTGCGCGCTCAGCACGCCCAACGGCAAGTGCCGAGCCGACAACGGCGTGCGTTCACCCGTGGCGATGCTGTGCAGATAACCGTCGGGCATGCCGCCGTTCCATACTTCCACCGAACGGCTCTGAAAACTCAGACACAGCATCGTTGCGCAACAGAACATGTCCACCGGCAAGATGCGTTTGAGCTTGGCGTTCATCTCGCGCAGGGTTTCCGACAAGCCGTAACCCTTGGCCGTCATCCCGTAGAAAACTTCCGCCAGCGGCATGGCCCCTACCGCGGCGGGCAAACCATGGCCGGTGAAGTCACCGAGCAGCACATGCATGTCGCCCGCCGGTGTGTACGCGGCCAGCAACAAGTCACCGTTGAACAGTGCGTAAGGCGATTGCAGGTAGCGGATATTGGCAGCGTTCAAGCAACCGGAATGGGCCACCTTGTCGAACACGGCCTTGGCCACCCGCTGCTCGTTGAGCAGATAATCGTGGTGCCGGGCAATCTGGTCACGCTGTTGCAACACGGTCGCTTGCAGCCGCCGCAAGCGATCCATCGCCTTGATTTTGGCGGCGAGGATCACCTGGTTGTAGGGTTTTGCCAAAAAATCGTCGCCCCCGGCCTCCAGGCAGCGGGCGAGCGCTTCACTTTCGGAAAGCGAGGTCAGGAAGATGATCGGCACCAGGGTTTCCCCGGCCAGTGCCTTGATCTGCTGTGCTGCCTCGAAGCCGTCCATCACCGGCATCATCGCGTCCATCAACACCAGTTGCGGACGATTCTGGCGAAACGCCTCGACCGCTTCGGCACCGTTGGCTGCCGTCAGTACTTCGTGGCCCTGACGGCGGACAATACTCGATAGCAGCATGCGATCGGCCGCGCTGTCTTCGGCGATGAGGATCGTCAATGATTCCAGTGCAGCGTGCACGGCGGTCAACTGATGTCGAACAGTTTGTCGAAGTTGGAGATGGCGAGGATTTTCCTCACATCCGAACTGCTGTTGACCACGCGGATATCGGAGTTTTCACCGCCAGCGTGATCACGCAACAGCAGCAACATGCCCAGCGCAGAGCTGTCGAGATAGGTCGCTTCTTTCAGGTCGACTACAACCGCTCCAAGATCTTTGTGTTCGTAGGACTCACGAAACTCTTGATGCTTGGCGAAATCGAACCTTCCCTTGACCGATATCGTCAGCTTCTGGCCGTCGGGGGATACTTCTGTAACAACTGACATGTCATGGCTTCCTTGTCATTGGTGAACCTGCTTGTACAAGGTTTAGCATTTGGTAGAGGTTGGGGCAAGGCAAGGCGTTGTGACGGCCGTCGGATCGCTATCGCGGGCAAGCCATGCTCCTACAGGTTTCATGAAGCTTACAAGATCGCAACAATCCCGTAGGAGCATGGCTTGCCCGCGATGAACGATAACGCGGTCAGCCTGATTCAATACTGATCCTGCCGTGGCAAGCGCTGCGATAATTCATCCAGCAGTTTCTGTTCGCGCTTGTCCTCGATGGCCCGCGCTTCATCGGCATACCGCTGCACCAGTTTGCGCAAACCTTCGACCCGGGCAAACGCCTGTTGCCAGGTGTCCCGTGCCTTGTTCAGGTTGTTCTGGTGCCAGGCCAGGCTTTGCCGCTGCTGATCGATGGCCGTGCCCAATTGCGCCAGAAACCCCTGATACCCGAGCAGCCATTGGCCCGACACGCCGCTACTGCCGCGCACGATCCACTGTTCCTGATAGTCGAGACGAAAGGCTTCAAGGTCGGCGAGTTTACTTTCGGCCAGCCGCACTTGCCCTTGAAAGTGCCCCAAGCGCTGGACCGCGGTTTTTTCGGCCTTCTCGGCCATTTCCACCACGGGGGCCAGGCGCCCTGCCCGAGTCTGGGCCATGGCCGGTTAGCCGCCCGCCGCGGGCGCGAAGATCGAGGCGAGATACGCTTCGCTTTCGCCCAGGCTGATGCTGTCGTTGAGACCCTGGCGCAAGTACTTGACCAGTTGCGGTTGCAGGGAGATCGCCAGGTCGGTCTCGCGGTCACCACCGGCGACGTATGCGCCGACGCTGATCAAGTCGCGACTTTGCTGATAACGCGACCACAATTGCTTGAAATACTGCGCACGGGTCATGTGTTCCGGTGACACCACCGCCGGCATTACCCGGCTGATGGACGCCTCGATATCGATGGCCGGGTAATGCCCCTCCTCGGCCAAGCGCCGGGACAGCACGATGTGCCCGTCGAGCACGCCCCGCGCCGAGTCGGCAATCGGGTCCTGCTGGTCATCGCCTTCGGACAGCACGGTGTAGAACGCTGTGATCGAACCGCCGCCCTTCTCGGCATTACCCGCTCGTTCCACCAGTTTCGGCAACTTGGCGAACACTGAAGGCGGATAACCCTTGGTCGCAGGTGGCTCGCCGATGGCCAGGGCGATTTCCCGCTGGGCCTGGGCGAAACGGGTCAGCGAATCCATCAGCAACAGGACGTTCTTGCCCTTGTCACGAAAATATTCGGCGATTCGTGTGCAGTACATGGCGGCGCGCAGACGCATCAGCGGTGCATCGTCCGCCGGGGACGCCACCACCACCGAACGCTTGAGCCCTTCTTCACCGAGGATGTGCTCGATGAACTCTTTAACTTCACGACCCCGCTCGCCGATCAGCCCGACGACGATGATGTCGGCCTCGGTGAAGCGGGTCATCATGCCCAACAGCACGGATTTACCGACGCCGGTACCGGCGAACAGACCGAGGCGCTGGCCGCGACCGACCGTCAGCATGCCGTTGATGCAACGAATGCCTACATCCAGCGGCTCGCTGATCGGTTCGCGTTTGAGCGGGTTGATGGTCGGGCCGTCCATCGGCACCCAGTCTTCGGCCTTCATCCCGCCCTTGCCATCCAGTGCACGACCGGCGCCATCGAGTACACGGCCAAGCATGCTCATGCCCATCGGCAAGCGACCCGTGTCGGACAAAGGAACGACGCGGGCACCGGGTGCAATACCGGCGACGCTGCCGACCGGCATCAGGAAGACCTTGCTGCCGGAGAAGCCCATGACTTCGGCTTCGACCTGCACCGGATGGTAGCTGTCGTCATTGATGACCATGCAACGACTGCCCATCGCCGCGCGCAAGCCTTCGGCCTCAAGGGTGAGGCCGACCATACGCAGCAAGCGGCCTTCAAGAATCGGTGCGCCAGCCAGTTCCGTGGCCTCTGCATAGCTGCTCAGACGCTTGGCGAAACTGGTCCGTTCAAGGCGCATCGGGGAGATCCGCATCGGCTGCGACTGCGGGCTTGTTTTCGACCGGCAGCTCAAGGCTCACGTCCGGCGCAGCTGGGTGCAGTGCCTGCTCGTGGAGCTGATCGAACAATTTGTCCATGACCTGTTTGACCCGGGTTTCCACCGTGGCGTCAATACGACTGTGCTCGGTCTCGACCCGACAGCCGCCCGGCAACAGCGATTCGTCTTCGACAATGCGCCAGGTTTCTTCATGGCGTTCGCGCAGGGCTTTGACCTGTTCGAAATCCTGCGGATTGATGTACAGCCGCACGTTGCCCACGCCCAGCGGCAACAACTTGAGCGCCTCGCGCATGACGTGTTCGATCTGCGTCGAGTCAATGGCCAGTTCGCGCTGAATCACTTGTTTGGTGATGTGCTGCACCAGATCGACCAAGGACTTTTCAATCTGGGTGTCCTGTTCGGCGATCGGCTCGAACAGATGCGCCATCAGTTGCTCCAGCCCGGCGATCTTTGGCGCCAATGCCTGTTCGGCTTCCTGGCGGACCTTGAGGGTGGTGCTATGGAAACCTTCTTTTTCACCCACCGCGAAGCCTTCGTTATAGGCTTCCTGGCGAATGCTTTCGAGTTCTTCGAGGGTCAGTGGCTGGACTTCCTCCAGCGGCACTTCTTCCATTTCCGGCGGCTCGGGTTCCGGCTCCGGTTCAGGCTCGGGGGCTGGCGGGTCGAAGCTGGGCAGCGCCCAGGTATCGAAACCACTGACATCCCCGGCCCGGATCAGGTCAGTGGGTAAATCATCATGCTTGGCCATGGGCTTAAATCATTTCCTCGCCGCCCTTGCCACCGAGAACGATTTCTCCGGCTTCGGCCATTCGGCGGGCGATGGTGAGGATTTCTTTCTGCGCGGTTTCCACATCGCTGACACGCACCGGGCCTTTGGCTTCGAGGTCGTCGCGCAACAGTTCGGCGGCACGCTTGGACATGTTCTTGAAGATTTTCTCTTTGACGCCTTCGTCCGAGCCCTTGAGCGCCAGGACCAGCACATCGGAAGACACTTCGCGCAGCAATGCCTGGATACCGCGGTCGTCGACATCGGCCAGGTTGTTGAACACGAACATGAGGTCTTCGATCTGACCGGACAGGTCTTCGTCGACTTCGCGGATCGAGTCCATGAGCTGGCCTTCGATCGAACTGTCGAGGAAGTTCATGATGTCCGCCGCACGCTTGATGCCACCCAGGGTGGTTCGCGAAGCGTTGGAGTTGCCGGAGAACTGCTTCTCGAGAATCTGGTTGAGTTCTTTCAGGGCCGCTGGCTGCACGGTGTTCAGCGAGGAAACCCGCAGAATGATGTCCAGACGCACCTTGTGGTCGAAGTTGCCGAGCACTTCACCGGCCTGGTCCGGGTCGAGATACGCCACCACGATCGCCTGGATCTGCGGGTGCTCGTAACGAATAACGTCGGCGACGGCGCGGGGTTCCATCCACTTCAGGCTGTCGAGGCCACTGGTGTTGCCACCCAACAGAATGCGGTCGATCAGGCCGTTGGCCTTGTCTTCGCCCAAGGCCTGGGTGAGCATTTTGCGCACGTAGTCGTCGGAGCCGACGCCCAGGCTGGTCTGGTCGCCGACGATGTCGACGAACTCGCTCATCACCTGCTCGACCTGCTCACGGTGAACGTTCCCCATCTGCGCCATGGCCACGCCCACACGCTGGACCTCTTTGGGCCCCATGTGGCGCAACACCTGGGCGGCATCGGTAGAGCCAAGGGACAGCAGCAGAATCGCGGCTTTGTCGACCTTGGTCAGCTTGGCGGCAACGGCTCGGTTATCACTCATCTGCGTTAATCCACTCTTTCACGACCTGGGCCACACGACCCGGATCTTCTGCCACCAGACTCTTGATTGCGTTCAACTGTGCGTCATAGCCTTCGCTCGGGCTAGGCAGCAAGATGCTTTGCGGGCCGCCAAGGCTGACACGGTCGTTGGCCAGTTCGCCGTCCAGACCACCCATGCCACCCAACTCGACATCGCTGCCGATACCGGCCAGCTGCTTGCCCTTGCCACCACCGGTGATGTTGTTGAGCACCGGGCGCAGTACGCCGAACACCAGCACCAGAATGAACAGGACACCCAGCACTTGCTTGACGATGTCCCAGAACCAAGGCTGGGAATAGAACGGAATGTCGGCGATCACTTCGCCGCGATCGGCAGAGAACGGCATGTTGATCACACTGACGCTGTCACCACGGCTGGCATCGAAACCGACCGCGTCCTGGACCAAACGGGTGAAGCGCGCCAATTCGTCGGCGGTCCACGGTGCGCGGGTGGTTTCACCGTTGGCCGGGTTGACCTTGACCTGGTCATCCACCACCACCGACACCGACAGGCGATTCAGACGACCCTGTTGCTGCTTGGTATGGCTGATGGAACGGTCGAGTTCGAAGTTCTTGGTGGATTGTTGACGCTTGTCAGCCGGGTATGGCGCCAGCATCGGCTGGCCGGTGGCCGGGTCCATGATTTGCTGGCCGTTGGCATCGATCAGCGGCTGGCCTGGCTGGACCATCCCGGCAGCAGGCGCGGCGCCAGCGGTGGTTTGCGGGGCGGAGGCCGGCGCGGGTGGCTGGTTGCTCAATGCACCGGGGACACCTTGCGGACCATTGCTGGCGGTACGTTGTTCGTTGACCGACTGCTCGCTGCGCAACGCCGGTTGATCGGGGTTGAACTGCTCGGAAGTCGACTCGACGGCACTGAAGTCCACATCGGCCGAGACTTCGGCTTTATAGCGATCGTTGCCCAGCACCGGTTGCAGGATGTTGTGCACACGCTGGGTGAGCATGCTTTCCATGCGGCGGCTGTAATCGAATTGCTTGCCGGCCATGGTCAGTTCGGAGTTTTCCGCCTGATCGGAGAGCAGGTTGCCCTTTTGGTCAACAACGGTGATCTGCGACTTGCTCAGCTCGGGAACGCTGGTCGCCACCAGATTGACGATGGCCACCACCTGGCCCGGCTCCAGCGAGCGGCCGGAATACAGTTCAACCAGTACCGACGCACTCGGCTTGCGTTCATCGCGCACAAACACCGAGCTTTTCGGAATCGCCAGGTGCACGCGGGCACCCTTGACGTTGTTCAGGCTGGAAATGGTCCGGGCCAGTTCACCTTCGAGGCCACGACGATAACGGGTCGCTTCCATGAACTGGCTGGTGCCCAGGCCCTGCTCTTTATCGAGAATTTCAAAACCGATGTTGCCATCGCTGGGAGTGACACCAGCGCCGGCGAGCTTGAGCCGCGCACGGGACAGGTCTTCAGCCTTGACCAGCAAGGCGCCGGAGTTCGGTTCGACGGTGTAGGCAATGTCGGCGGCGGCCAGGGTGTCCATGACTTGCTTGGCGTCCATACCGGCCAGGCTGCCGTACAACGGACGGTAGTCCGGCTGCTGGGACCACAACACCACGGCAAAACCAATCGCCACGCTCGCAGCCAGGCCGACCAACAGGCCCACCTGACGCAGCATGGTCATCTCGGAGAGGTTTTCCAGGAAGGACAACCCGAACAGCGGCGGTTTGCCGTCTACTGGAGTGGCCTTGGCCGGAACATTATCGGCGACTGCTTCTGCCATGACTCAATCTCGTCCTTAAACCGGCATCTGCATGATGTCTTGGTAAGCCTGAACCAGCTTGTTACGTACTTGGGTCAATGCCTGGAAAGACACGCTGGCCTTCTGCGAGGAAATCATCACGTCCGTCAGATCGACGCCGCTCTTGCCGATCTCGAAGGCGCTGGCCAACTGAGAGGAAGCCTGTTGGGTGTCGTTCACTTTATTGACGGCCTGACCGAGCATGTCGGAAAAGCTGCTGCCATTCAGTTCAGGGACGGCGGCAGTCGATTTAGGCGCAGACATGGCATCCATTTGCATGGCGCGCATATCCAGCATCAACCGATTGAATTCAATACCTTGGCTCATGATTTCTCTCTTTGGCGGCCCGCAATTTTTTGACACTCACTCGGCGGGTAATGAGGTGTTAGCAACAAGGGTGCCAGCTTTCCAGCCAGCCCCTCTGCAAGAGCGGGTCAGGTGGCGAACAGATACGCCTCGACGTCCATTCCGGCATCCCGCATCTGCGCCAGCTTGTAGCGCAAGGTGCGCGGGCTGATGCCCAGACGCTCGGCAGCTTCCTTGCGGCGGCCGCGCTCGGTGCGCAAGGTGTCGATGATCATCTGGAACTCGCGACGTCGCAGGTCATCGCCCAACGCCCCGGCAGACTCGGCGTCAACTTCCACCGTGCGCAGCGGCGTCGACAGCGGCACCAATGCCGGCAACGGCGCGCAAGCCACCGGCCCTGCCAGACAGAAATCCTGAGGCTGAATCATGCCGCCCTGTTGCAGGATCAATGCGCGTTGAATCGCGTTATCCAGTTCGCGCACATTGCCCGGCCACGGGTAGGCGATCAGGCACGCCTGCGCCTCGGGCGACAGCCTCGCCGCGGCATGCTTCATTTTGTTGACGTGCTTGGCCAGCAGCCGCTCGGCCAGCGGCAGAATATCGGCGGTACGCTCCCGCAGCGGCCGCCATGCCAGCGGGAACACCGACAGACGATAATAGAGGTCCTCACGGAAGCGCCCCGCCGCCACTTCCCCGGCCAGATCCCGGTTGGTGGTGGCGACCACGCGAATATCCAGCGTGATCGGCTTGCGCGCACCGACCCGCTCGACTTCGCGCTCTTGCAGCACACGCAACAACTTGGCTTGCAGCCCCAGGGGCATTTCGGAGATTTCGTCGAGCAGGATGGTCCCGCCGTCGGCCTGCTCGAACTTGCCGGCCTGGGCCGCGATGGCGCCAGTGAACGAGCCCTTCTCGTGACCAAACAGCGTGGCTTCGAGCATGTTGTCGGGAATCGCCGCGCAGTTGATCGCAATGAATGGCTGACTGGCGCGGTGCGAGTGCTGATGGATGTAGCGCGCCAACACCTCCTTTCCGGTGCCGGACTCACCCGAGATCAACACTGTGGAATCGCTGCGTGCTACACGTGCGGCCAATTCCAGGAGTTGCGCACTGGCCGGCTCGAAAGCCACCGGCCCTTCGTTGTCGCTGGCGCCAAGATTGCCCAACGCATGGCGCGATACCAGATCGAGCAATGCCCTGGCCTCGAACGGCTTGACCAGATAATCGGCCGCACCCTGGCGCATTGCATCGACCGCCCGCTCCACCGCACCGTGCGCCGTCATCAGCAACACCGGCAGTTGCGGTTGTCGCGCGCGCAGCAGGCCAAGCAGTTGATGCCCGTCCATGCCCGGCATGTTGACGTCACTGATGACCAGGTTGAACGCCTCGGTTTCGACCGCCGCCAGGGCTTCTTCCGCCGAACCGACGGCTTTGTAATCATGCCCGGCGAGCAAGAGCGTATCGGCCAACGCTTCACGCAGCGCGCGGTCATCTTCGACCAGCAGAACCTTGATACCCATGACCTTCACTCCGCTCCCTGAGCGCTGCTTTTATCGCTGACAAAAAGCGGCAGGACTACCTGCGCACACGTGCCGCGACCGATTCGCGAACGCAGCTGCAATTCTCCCTGATGAGCACGGGCAACCGCCTTGACCACGGTCAGGCCGAGACCGGTGCCGGTGGCTTTGGTCGTGAAAAATGGCTCACCCAGACGCGCCAGCACGGTGCCTTCGATGCCACTGCCGCTGTCGCTGACACACACGCGCAAATGGTTGTCCCGGGCATACAGATGCACCTTCAAGCGCACGTCACCGGCGCTGGCTTGAATGGCGTTTTCGATAAGGTTGAGAAGCGCACCGACCAGGGTGTCGCGATTGCACAGCAGATCACCGGCATGACTGTCGCACTGCCAGCGGATCGGCAGATCCTGCACGTGGGGCAGCGCCGCCGCTTGTAACGATTGCATCAATTGCTTCGGCGTGACGCGGTCGGTCAACGGCAACTCGCCGCGCGCGAACACCAGCATGTCGCGTACCTGATGCTCCAACTCGTGCAAACGCTCCTTGAGCCGCCCGGCGAAACGCTGCTGAGTCTCGACGGGCAACGCTTGCTCGGTCAAATGACTGGCGTAGAGCAATGCAGCGGACAAGGGCGTACGAATCTGATGGGCCAGCGAGGCAACCATGCGCCCCAGGGAGGACAGCCGCTCGTGTCGAGCCAGTTGATCTTGCAGATGACGGGTTTCAGTCAGGTCGTTGAGCAACACCAATTGACCGGGCTCAGCGTCCAGCGAACGCGTGGCAATCGACAGGCGTCGACCATCCTTCAAAGAGACTTCGTGACCATCGTCTTTTCGCGGCGCAAAGCAGCGCGCAATGACATGACGCCACAACTCACCCTCGAGCGGCAGGCCGAGCAGCTCGCAGGCCGTCGGGTTGGCCTCACGCACCACACCCTGAGCGTCGATGACGATGACACCACCGGGCAACAGATCGAGAAGGTTTTGCAGACGGTTGGCCAGGCGTTCTTTTTCCGCCAGCTCCTGCATGCGCTGGGCACTGACGACCGCCAGTTCGCCCTTGAGCTCGGTGACCCGCGCTTCAAGCATGCTGTAGGAGTCGGTCAATTGACTCGACATCTGGTTGAACAGTGCGAAAGCCTGCTCGAGGCCAAGCCGGCTGGCCTGTTCTACGGACGATGATTGCCCCAGGGCATCAGGGCCATGAGACATCTGGGCGGCTTGGGGCATCGTGCTCTCTCGCTGTGCTGACCGTCAGTTAAACGGAACGTTGCGAGGGATGTAGCAATACCCGTGCCTAAAAAAAAACCGCCTATAAATGAATGACTTGAAAAACAGGCGTCAATCATCCGCCTGTTCATCTCCGTCACGACGGCTCATGCCGTACTTGCGCATCTTCTCCACGAGCGTGGTGCGTCGGATACGCAGGCGTTCGGCAGCACGCGCCACAATGCCGTTGGCATCGTCGAGCGCCTGTTGAATCAAGCCCTGCTCCAGGCCACCCAGGTAGTCCTTAAGGTCCAGGCCTTCCGGCGGCAGCATGGCACCGGCGGTGAAGTCCGGGGTATGGCCGTTGATCGCCACGCGCTCTTCGAGATCACTGCGCAGGGTGTCGACCATCTGCTCGTCTTCGTCGTCGACGTAGCGGAATTTCTTCGGCAACTCGACCACGCCGATTACCCCGTACGGGTGCATGATCGCCATGCGCTCCACCAGGTTCGCCAACTCACGGACGTTGCCCGGCCAACCATGACGGCACAGGGACATGATGGCGGCGGAGTTGAAGCGAATCGAACCACGCTTCTCGTGCTCCATGCGCGAGATCAGCTCGTTCATCAACAGCGGAATATCTTCGACGCGCTCGCGCAAGGGCGCCATCTCGATCGGGAACACATTCAGGCGATAGTACAAATCTTCGCGGAAAGTGCCGATCTCGATCATGCTTTCGAGATTCTTGTGGGTCGCCGCAATGATGCGCACGTCGACGCTCTGGGTCTTGTTGCTGCCCACGCGCTCGAAGGTGCGCTCCTGCAACACGCGCAGCAATTTGACCTGCATCGGCAGCGGCATGTCGCCGATTTCATCGAGGAACAGGGTACCGCCGTTGGCCAGTTCAAAACGCCCGGCGCGGCTGGTGATCGCGCCGGTGAAGGCGCCCTTCTCGTGGCCGAACAATTCGCTCTCGAGCAGCTCGGCAGGAATAGCCCCGCAGTTGACTGGCACGAACGGCGCTTCGCGGCGCTTGGAATGGTAATGCAGGTTGCGCGCGACCACTTCCTTGCCGGTACCGGACTCACCGAGGATCAGCACGCTGGCATCGGTGTCGGCGACTTGCTGCATCATCTGGCGGACGTGCTGAATCGCCCGGCTGGTGCCGACAAGACTACGGAAAAGATTGGGTTCGCGATGACGACCGCGCTCGCGGGCCTGGTCGTACATCTCGCGATAGACCTGGGCACGGTGCAACGAATCGAGCAATTTGCTGTAGCTCGGTGGCATTTCGAGAGTCGAAAGCACCCGGCGACGCTGGTCTTCAGGCAAGTCAATGGAAGAATTATCGCCCATTAACAAAACCGGAAGGAACTCATCCCAGGTCGAGAGTGTCTTTAGCAAGCCCAAAAGTGCACCAGGAGCATTGACCGTCCCGATGAGGACACAGATTACTTCTCGACTAGACGACAAAGAGCCGACAGCCTGCTGCCAGTCATGGCTTCCGCAGGGTAAATTTTCTTCACCGAGAAAATTTAAAATCACCGCCAGGTCGCGGCGGCGGACGCTATCGTCATCAATCAGCAGAATTTTGGTTTCACGCCACATGCAATAGCAACTTCCCTAGTCAACTCAATGCCCAAAATGCTGGGGCAAGCTAAACGCTTGCAGGCCTGATATGCCTGAAGACGACTGAAATCTGGAACAGCCACTAGTTAAGTCAAAAATCCGTGCACAGTCAAATTTATGGCGCACTTTGTTTGGATTAACTGGCGTCAATTAACCAAACAGATGGTAAACCTTTGATGCCTTTTGTGCTTGGGTGATCTGCGACATCTCGTCGACTATCGCCTGACGCTCACCCATCGTCGCCGTCAGCAAGTCTTTATACACGGCCAACAACCCCTCAAGATTGCTGCGCACAGCTTCTTCGTCGATGGGTGCCTCACTGAGCACTTCGTCCACGCACTCGCGGCAGGCCGAATCCAGCTCGCCTATGGCATCCCAGTTTCGCGCCGCCAGGGCATCGATCAGGGCTTCACGGGTTTCTTCTATGCGCCGCAGTGCTTGACTCATGACGTGATCCTCAGACCCTTGGGCCTATTGATTGGCAATGGCATCCCAACCGCTTTTCAGGGTTTCGAGCAAGCCTGAGACTTCGTCGATGATCGCCGCATTGTTATCGCGATTGGCTTCCATCAGGCGCGTCATCATGTAGGCGTACAAATTGTCGAGCTGTTGGAGCGACGCTGGATCGTCGGTTTTTTCCGGATTCAAGCCATCGCGCAGGCCGATGATGATGTCCACGGCCTTGCCCATCATCAACCCCTTGAGTGCGATGTCGCCACGCTCCATAGCGCCCTTGGCCTGGGCCATGCGATCCAGCCCGCCTTCCATCAGCAGTTGCACCAGACGATGGGGATTGGCTTCAGAGATCTGAGCATGGGAATTGACCTTCTGGTATTGGCGAAGGGCTCTCATGGGGTTCATGTTTCTACCTCGTGACAGACAACAGCTTGAAATTGGGAAGGCTCTGATCTTTATGTCGACTGAGCGACAGATAACTTTAACGCAGACCGTCCACCAATGAAAAAACCCAGGCGCTGTCATTACAGACTGCCTGGGTTTTTTAATGCTTGATGCCGATCAATCGTCCTTCGGATTGTTCAGCGCATTAAGCGTGGTCATGATGCTGTCGCTCTGCGCCCGCAGTTTGGCCACCAGGGAGTCCATTGCGGTGTACTTGGCGGTCAGACTCAACTGCAGGCTGGCCATGCGTGCATCAAGGGAGTCCTGCTGCTTTTTCAGATCGTTAAGGCTGTCGGTCAGGCTTGCCGAGCGCGCGGCGAAGACGCCGGTCTTGCTCAGGGCAAAGCTGTCAGTGGCTTTTTTCATGCGCGCCAGCAAACCGGTATCACCGCTGAAAATGCCATTGATGTCAGCGGCATTGGTCTGCGCTGCGGCGTCGAACAACTTGTCGTCGATCGACAGTAACCCGGTCTTCTGGTCGGTCTTGACGCCGAACTGAGCAAGCGACTTCATCTGACCGGTTCCACCCATCGCGTTCAGCTCGGTGCGCACCGCCGACAGCAGGGAACGCAGCGATGCATCCCCGGTGAGGGCACCCGACGTCACTGATCCATCAGCATTAGTGGTTACCTGGGTCTCGGAGTTGGCCGCCTTGATCAGAGCGTTGTACGTATCGACAAAGCCCTTTACCGACGACTTCAGTGTCGAATTGTTTGCAGACACGGTTATGGTCGCCGGCGTTGCCGCACCACCACCAGACGGCACGGGAGAAACCCCTGTCAGCTTGACGGTAATGCCGCTGACCGCATCAGCAATGGTGTTGCTTTTGGATTCCATCACCACGCCATCGAGCGTGTATTTGGCATTCTGTGGCGTAGCGAGGACGGAAGTGCCGGTTTCCAGGCCGGAGCTACCCGACAGTGTCAGATCCGAACCGACGCCGGTGGTGGTCGAGGTCAGCACCATCCGGGAACCATTGGCATCAGTCAGGATGTTGGCACTCAACCCCTTGTTGGCATACTGAGAGTTGATCGAATCCCGCACCTGCTGCAGGGTCGCTCCCGCGGGAACGCTGACATCAAAGGTGTCCGAGCCCTGCTTGATGGTCAGCGTACTGGGTACGGAACCTGCGTTGACCACCGAAGAAGCGCCGCCGGCAAAGACCTTGGTCGAGATTTTCGACGCGGTTGCCAGCTGGGTGACCAGCAACGAAAAACTGCCTGCAGCCGCGCCGGTGCCAGTGGTCACGGTGGCGACTTTTTCGTCAGAGGATGAGCCGCTCAGACCACTGAAACTGGAGGCTGTCTTCATGTTTTCCAACGCACCACGGAAGGCATCCAGTGCCGCCTGGATTTTGCCGATAGACGACAGCGAGGTGGTTGCTTTCAGCGTCTGGTTGTTGATCTGCGTCTGTTTCGGCGCCCTTTCGGAATCGACCAAAGACTTCACGATCGACTGGGTATCGATGTTCGAACCAATACCACTAACCGTTGTACCCGCCATCATCTCTCTCCTTATCCAGTGGCTGCCGACTTCTTGACTAAGCGCGTCTTAATCGGTGACAGCAACAAAATTCATGCCAGTTCAGACTTTGTCGTCAAACAACAAACTACTGGCGTCCGACAGGCTTTGCGCCAGTTTCAACGCGGTTTCCGAAGGGATCTGGCGAATCACGTCACCGGTATCGGTGGCAATGACCTTGACCACGACTCGGCCGGTGGAATCATCAATGGAAAAATCCAGATTGCGCTGCGCAGCCTGGACAAACTCTTGAATATCGGTGACAGCCTTTTCCAGGTCGTCGCGCTTGGGCTCGGATTTCGAGAGCGAAAGAGCTTCAACCCTGGACTGCTCCTGCTTGTCAGTGACATTCGGCGTTGCGCCCTGAGGGGCAACGGCGGGATAGGACTGGTTCAACTTGACGCTCATGTCCATGCCTGATCTCCTCATCATGAAAAAGACAAAAGGGCGCGTAAACGCGCCCTTCCGTCAGTCATCAAAGCGCAGGATTAACCCAGCAGCTTCAGTACAGCCGATGGCAGCTGGTTGGCCTGGGACAGGATCGCGGTGGAAGCCTGTTGCAGGGTTTGTTGCTTGGTCAGCTGAGCAGTTTCGGCCGCGAAGTCAACGTCCTGGATCACGCCACGAGCAGCAGTGGAGTTGTCCGAGATGCTGCGCAGGTTCGACACGGTGCTGTCGAAACGGTTTTGTACCGCACCGAGGTCAGCACGCTGGGAGTCGATGTTGGCAATGGCCTGGGTGATCACGTCAACAGCGTTTTGCGCGTTGGTGGCAGTGGTCACGTCAGTGTTGCTGACGACGGTTTTGGCCGAGCTGACGGTAGTACCGGCAGCTACGAACAGACCGGTAGCACCAGCGCCGTTCAGCGAGTAGCTGTTGGTGGAGTTCAGGGAAACAGCACCGGTCACTTGCAGAGCAGCAGCGGTAGCGGCAACACCGGCACCGAAGTTACCAGCACCATCTTTTGCAGCAACAGTGATACCAGCCTGAGCACTGGCGTCAGCGCCGGCGAAGATGATGTTCTCACCAGTGTCGGACTTGATTTCCAGGTTGTTGGTAGTGGCGTTGAAGTTAACGCTGATGCCCAATTTGGCAGCGTTGGACTTCAGTTGGTCAGCCAGACCAGCGGTGTCGGTTACACCAACCAGGTTGACAGCAGTACCCGAACCTACCTGGATGGAGAAGTTCGCGGTGCCTGGAGCAGCACCAGTGATGGCTGCGGTGTTGACGCCGAATTTCACTTCAGTGCTGGCAGTAGCCGACAGACCACCGATAGCGCCGTTCATCTGAGCAGCAGTAGCTTTGGCAGACTGACCGGTAACGGTAGTGATAGAAGCGGTTTGGCCGCCACCGGTGATTGCGATTGCACCACCAGTCACACCGGCTGCGCTTGGCGCGATGGCCACGGATTTCAGCTGCTGGGAACCGATGTTGTTAGCCGATACGTCGCCCAGAGTCATGTTGATGGTCTGGTTGGCGTTGGCGCCGACTTGGAAAGCGGTAGTACCGAAAGAACCGTCCAGCAGGTTACGACCACCGAAAGTAGTGGTGGTAGCGATACGGGTCAGCTCGGAAGTCAGAGCAGCGTATTCAGCGTTGTTCGACTTACGGTCTTCAGCGCTTGGCGAGCCGTTCGCAGAAGCCAGAGCCAGAGTACGCATTTTCTGCAGGATGTTGGTGGATTCCTGCATCGCGCCTTCAGCAGTTTGCGCGATGGAGATACCGTCACCGGCGTTCTTGATGGCAGTCTGCAGGCCGTTGATCTGGCTGGTCAGACGGTTGGAAATTTGCAGGCCGGCCGCATCGTCTTTAGCGCTGTTGATACGCAGGCCGGAAGACAGGCGTTGCATCGAAGTTTGCAGGGCGTCGGACGAACGGGTCAGGTTCTTTTGAACGCTCAAGGATGCAATGTTAGTGTTTACAGTTAAAGCCATGACGAAATCCTCGTTGGATGGATACTGCGGCTTCCGGCCCTGGCATCCGCCGGGTGTGGCCTAGAGAACCTACGTAATAGTTATCGTCGTGAGGTGGCTTTGCTTGAGGGGTTTTTTCTAATTTTTTAGTGGCAGCGTGCCAGCCCTTTATTTTCAAGGCTTTACAGACAAAAAATCGGCGCCAGAAAAACGCAAAACGCCCGGTAACCTGAGTTGCCGGGCGTTTTTTTTGCCTGCGTTCGGATTGATCAGCCGCGATAAAGAATCGCCGAGCCCCACGAAAGGCCTACGCCAAAGCCGCTGATCGCCACGCGCGTCCATTTCGAATCGAACACGTGGTTCTGCAACAGCAACGGAATACTCGATGAAACCG
The DNA here is from genome assembly GCF_004307635.1 of Pseudomonas sp. Sample_22. Lineage (NCBI taxonomy): Bacteria > Pseudomonadati > Pseudomonadota > Gammaproteobacteria > Pseudomonadales > Pseudomonadaceae > Pseudomonas > Pseudomonas sp. Sample_22. Next base: position 28,537 of record NZ_RCNY01000005.1, on the reverse strand, counting down.
TGTTACCGGTTTCGAGCATGTCCTTGACGAACTTCTCCGGCTCACCTTCTTCAAAGCGACGCGCCACGGCATCGACGATGGCCGCGCTGCCCTGGTGAATGCAGAAGGCATCGATGTCGCCGGCTTGGAGGTTCGACTCGTCCAGCAGCTCATGCAAATGCGCCGGGACTTTCAACAGTGCAAAGTTGAATACCTGACGGCCATTCATGAAGAACACACCATCGGTAACCTTCAAGTGCGGTGCACCGGAACCGTCGGTGCCGAACTTCGACTTGCCCAACTGCCAGACAGCGTTTTCGCCCATCCAGGTTGCGGTGGCGGCATCGCCGAACAGCATGGTGGTGTTACGGTCTTCCGGGTCGACAATCTTCGAATACGGGTCGGCGGTAATGAGCAGGCCGTTTTTCAGCCCCGCCGCTTCCATGAAGCCTTTGATCGCATAAATGCCGTAGACGTAACCGGAACAGCCCAGGGAAATATCGAAAGCGGCGACATGGGTCGGCAGGCCCAACTTGTCCTGAACGATCGCAGCGGTGTGCGGCAGCCCTTCTTCATCACCGTTCTGGGTGACGACGATCAGACAGTCGATGGCTTCACGCTTGAGTTCGGGACTGGCGGCGAACAGCGCATTGGCGGCTTCGACACACAGGTCGGAGGTTTCCTGATCGGCATCCATACGCGGCAAAAACGCCGAACCGATCTTGCCAAGGATGAAGGTTTCATCCTTGTCGAACTTTGCACCCTGGGCGTAGTTATCAACCCCGGCTACCGGCACGTAACTCGCAATATTTTTTATGCCAATCATTATGGCTTCCCAATAATAAACAGCTGAACATCGCCGCTCGCTGAATCGAGGGCGTCTACAGTCAGGGCCTGGCATCGTCGGCGCTCAAGCAAACACCTTGAACATCCGCCACCTTTCACCGCCCGCAGACAGGATACAGTGAAGATGCGCGTTTTGACTGACGGGTCACTCAGAGATCGCTGCTTTATTTGATTTTATGGCCCTGATTCCGCCCTTTGCGCCTCGCTTCCTACAAAAAAAGAGCAAAAAAAAGCCAGCCCCCGGTGACAGGGACTGGCCGCGAGCGGTCAAGACCGACTCAAAGCTTGTTGAACAGACTCAGCTGGGAAACCTTGGCGAACGCCAGTTGCGCAGCCTGCAGCATGGTTTGCTGCAAGGTCAGGCGCGTCAGGACTTCAGCCGGGTCGGCGTTCTTGATCGAGTTGCCGGTCGATTCGTTGATCAGACCAGTGCTGGTGTTCTGCTCTGCCTGCATGTCCATCACATTGCCCCGTGCACCGATCGCACCCCGCGCCAGGTCGACCTGGTTCTTGGAGTTGTTCAGGTTGGCAATGGCCGAAGCGATGGTGTCCTCCAGAAAACGCTGGGCAACAGGGTTGCCTTGAGTCGGCGCATCGAGCGCCGAACGCAGCTGGCTGATGGTATCGAGGACATTCTGGGTCTGGTGGGTGTTGACCGCGATGTCGAACTGATCACCGGCAGCTGGCGTTGCAGGGGTACCACCGAGCGTGAAGCTGACACCCGCTGCTGTCGCCACGCCAGCCACCACTGTTCCGGTGGTTACCGGCGTGCTGGTGTTGGTCAATGGGCGCGCGTACAGCTCAAAGGTCCCAGGGCCGGTGAACTTAAGCACCGCCCCGCCTTCGGGAAAGAAACTCTTGTAATCGGCAGCGTTGGTCACCGCAGTCTGGGTAATGATCGCTGTCGACGGATTGTTTGGAGCGCGGTTGGCGACGAAGCTGTCCGGCTTTGCCGCCAACTGGAAACTGTGCCCGGCGATCACCGCATCAGCGCTGGCGGAGTCGGCGGGCGTATCACCCGGCTGGAAGGTGATATCGAGCTTGAAGGTGACACCACGGAAGTTGACGTCGGAACCGCCCTTGGCATTCGGGTCAAACTTGCCACCCCCCGTCGCTTCGGCGGTGACGTCATTGCCCAACGCATCGGTAATCACGAATTGGGTACTGCTGGTGAATGACATGGTGTAAGGCTGGCCGTTGCGGAAATTCGCATCGAACGCCGGACCGGAACTCACCAGCCCCGGGGACAGGTCCACGCGACCGTCATTAACAGCAGGAGCGGTCATGGTGGTGCTGCTGCGCGCAGCGTTGATCGCCTGCTGGAAAACTTCCCATCCGGTATCGTTCAGACCCAGCGACATGGAATCGCCGATCTTCAATTCCAACTGAGTCTGATCACCCTGGTAGCTGTAGGTGCCATCGCTGTTGTGCACGAAAGGCTGAGTGTTGTTGCTGGCGCCAGAGAAGATGTACTTGCCGTTGGCATCCTTGCTGTTCATCAGGCTCAGCAATTGCTCTTCGGACTGTTTCAGTTCGGCGGCAATGGATTTGCGGTCATCGTCGTTCAACGAACCACCGCCGGCACGAATCGCCAACTCACTGACTTTCTGCAACACGTTGTTGATGCTGTCCAGCACGCTCTCTTCCTGCGCCTGAGCGGTGTTCAACGCGCTGATATTGGTGGTGTACTGACCCAGCATGGCTTTTTGTTGCTCGAGCTGCAGCAGGCGAGCCGCACCGACAGGATCATCCGCCGCCGTTTCAAGCTTGACGCCGCTGCTGGCCTGCTCGGCAGTCTTCATCACGTTGTTGAGGTTGCGCGAATAGTTGGCAGCCGTCGTGGCGTAATACTGTGCTGTAGAAATACGCATGTTCTACGGCTCCTTAAAGGGCATTGATCAGGGTGCTGAAAATTTCCTGCGCAGTCTTGATGATCTGCGAAGAGGCCGTGTAGTACTGCTGGTATTTGGTCAGGTTGCCCGCCTCTTCATCGAGGTCGACGCCCGACAACGAGTCACGGGCATTGCGCGCACCGGTCATGATGGTGTCGGTAGCCGTGGCATCCAGTTGACCTTGCTTGGTCAGGGAGCCAACAGTCGTCACCAGGCCACCATAGGCCTCAGTAAAACTCACGCCCGGGCTGGTGGCGCTGGCGCCGACGGTAGCCTTGGTTTGCAGGGCAAGCAGCGACTGGGCATTGCGGTTGTCGGTGCTGTCGGCAGCCGTCATGGAAATATTGAAACTGTCACCCGAGGCGGGACTGCCGCTTACCGTCATCGCAACGTTGAAGGTCTTGGGGTTGCCGCCGGCATCGGTGTACGGCACGGCGATGTTCAGGTCGTTATTCTGACCCGGGACGATGCTACCGGTGCCGATGCTGTTGCCCTTGGAGTCGAACACTTCATAGGCGGTGGCACTGGTCATCAACATCCGGACCGGCATCGATGCCTTGACCGCCGTCTGCACTTCCAAACGCTGCACTGGATCATAAATATCCAGCTGGGTTTTCAGGCTCGGCTGGCTGACCGCACCGGTACCGTCGTTACCCGAGGCCTTGGTCGAGGTCAGCGGCGCGGAGGTGGCCAGGGTCTTTGTGTCGGTCATGACGGTGGTCATGTCCGCCGCTGAGCCGCGGGTCGGGGTGATCTTGAAACTGTCGCCAGCGGCGACGGTGCCGGCGTTGATGCTCAGGCTGAAGCCGTCGATGACCGGTTGTGCAGCGGGCGGCGTGGCGAAGGCGAAGTTGCCCATGTCGGTGTTGTCCGACAGGCGACGCACGTTGTAACCGGTGGCGGTGATGGTCACCTGATAGTCACTGGCCTGCACCTTGCTGGTGTCATTGATGGTGACGTTCAGGTTGCCGGAAGCCGGGTTGTTGTTGCCGTTGGCAATGCTGCGCTGGCTGATCGCTGCGGCACTGTTGATGTTGTTGAACAGATTCGCGCCGAAGTTGCCGTTCTGGTCCAGACCTTGGCCCAACTGCTTGTTGACCTGATCAGCCACGACCATGGCGATGCGCCCCAGGCCATTGACCGCTGGCGTCAACACCTCATTGCGATAACGCACCAGCCCGCCCATCTCACCGCCGCTCATCACCGACGTGATATCCACAGACGAGCCGTTGCGATCCATGATGATCGCGGAGCGAGTTGGATCGGCAGGATCCGGCGCCACGCGTAATTTGTTGACGGTATCGCCGACCACCAGTGGCTGGCCGCTGCCCAGATAGATATCGAGGCGGCCTTCGGTTTCAGTCACCTGAGTACCAACCAGTTCGTTGAGCTGGCGAATGGTTTCGTTACGCTGGTCCAGCAGTTCGTTGGGCGTGCCACCGGAACCGCTGACTTCGGCGATTTTCTTGTTGTACGCGGCAACGGTCGACGCCAGCTTGTTGACCTGATCGGCCATCGAACCCAACTGGTCGTTGATGTAGGTATTTTGCTGCTTCAACTGCTCGGAGATCGCGTTGAAACGGCTGCTCAGGCCCTGGGCATTGGTCAGCAAGGCCTGACGTGCGGCGTTGTCGTTGGAGTTACCGGCCAACGTCTGCAAGGAAGCGAAGAACGATTGCAAGGTCTTGCTCACACCGGTGCCGCTGTCGGACAACAGCTTGTCGACCTGAGTAGCCTGTCCCAGGTAAGCCTGGGCATCGCTGTTGAGCGAAGTGGTGGTTTGCAACTGGGCATCGAGATAGCTGTTGTATACCCGACGCACATCGGCCAGCGTGGTCCCGGTGCCAATGAACACATTGCCATACTGAATAGAATTTTTGCTGTTCTGCACAGTTTGTTGGCGCGAGTACCCGACGGTATCGACGTTGGAAATGTTATTACCGGTAGTCACCAGCGAGGCGTGGCTAGCGGACAAACCCGACATTCCGATGTTGAGCAAACTCATGGTTCAGACCTTATGACCTTATGCCTATAAAGGCGTGGTGGAAACGCCCGCCGCAGCGTAGTTCTGGTAACTCGTCATCTGCTTGGCTATCTGCGAAATCTTGCTTGCGTAGTCCGGGTCGGTTGCATAACCGGCCTTTTGCAACTCGCGTACAAACTGTTCTGGGTTATCGGCCGACTTCACGACATCTTGATAGCGATTATTCGTCTGCAACAACGTCACAAGATCATGGAAACTGTCCTTGTAAGAGGCATAGGAACGGAACTCGGCCGTCTCCTTGACCATCTCGCCATTTCTGAATTCGCTGGTGATCGCGCGCGCTGAATCGCCCTTCCAATTGCTGCTGGCCTTGATGCCGAACAGGTTGTGGCTGCTGCTGCCGTCCTGTGCGCGCATGACCGATTTACCCCAACCGGTTTCCAGGGCAGCCTGCGCCACCAGGTAACGCGGATCGACACCAATGCGTTCGGCGGCTTCCTTGGCCATCGGCAGCATGGTGTTGACGAATTGGTCGGCGGAACTGAAGGCTTTCTTCGCCGGCGCCAGTGGAATCTGGGCGATGGCGCGACCATGGATCTGCAAGCCTGCGCCCGATGCTGCCTGCGCATTGGCCAACCAGTCGCCGTTGTACAGAGGCCCGGCACCGGTGAGGGTGGTGCGCTCCGGCAATGGCGTTTTGTTGACTGCCGCAGTCGCCGTAGTCGTTGCCGAAGGCACCAGGCCGGCGAGCAAGCGGTCAGCCAGTTTCGGCGGCAATGCCAGGCGCCGCTGATTGATCAGCGCCATGTCGTTGCTGTGTGCGCCCTCGCCTGTCGGTGCGCTGACCGAACGCGAAGCCCATAAAGGACGTTGACCATTGACCCGCGACAACGGCCCGTTGATTGCCACCGTGCCCGCCGCGATCGGCGTTTGCGCGGCGGCTTTCGCCGCCTCCTGCTTGGCGGCGGACAACGTCGCCGCCTCACCCGGAGCCAGCGGTTTGTTTTTCGACATCTGCCGCATCAACACGTCCGCCAGCCCGATGCCACCGCCCTCGCGGGACATGGAGACGGCCAGTTGCTGGTCGTACATTTCCTGATACTGCTTGGCCTCGGCGGTGTTCAGCGGGTTGTCCTTGCCCAGCGCTTCGGTGGCCGAGCGCATGGACTTGAGCATCTCGCCGAGGAACAGCGATTCGAATTCCTGCGCAACCTTGCGCATGTTGGCGTCGCTGTTCTTGTCGCCGACCTTGAGCTGGTTCAGGCGGTTCAGGTCGGAGAATGCACCCGAATCGCTGCTGCTGACCCGCCCACTCTTGAACATGTCCATAGATTGCCGTCCTTAAATCACGATCAGGTCGGCTTGCAACGCGCCGGCCTGCTTCAGTGCTTCGAGGATGGCCATCAGGTCGCCCGGTGCCGCGCCGACCTGGTTCACCGCACGGACGATTTCGTCGAGGGTGGTGCCCGGGCCGAATTTGAACATCGGCTTGGCTTCCTGCTCGGCGTTGACCCGCGAGCGCGGCACGACGGCGGTCTGGCCATTGGACAGCGGGCCGGGTTGGCTGACGATCGGGTCTTCGGTGATGGTTACCGTCAGGCTGCCGTGGGTGACGGCGGCCGGAGAAACCTTGACGTTCTGACCGATCACGATGGTGCCGGTACGGGAGTTGATGATGACTTTCGCCACCGCCTGGCCCGGATCGATTTCGAGGTTTTCGAGGATCGACAGATAGTCGACCCGCTGGCTTGGATCGAGCGGCGCAGTCACGCGAATCGAACCGCCGTCGATGGCCTGGGCCACGCCTGGGCCGAGCATGTCATTGATCTTGTCGACGATGCGCTTGGCCGTGGTGAAGTCGGAACGATTGAGGTTCAGGGTCAAGCTATTGCCCTGGTTGAAACCGCTCGGCACCGCTCGTTCAACCGAAGCACCGCCAGGGATGCGACCGGCCGAGGGAACGTTGACAGTGATCTTCGAACCGTCGCGACCTTCGGCATCGAAACCGCCCACCACCAGGTTGCCCTGGGCCACCGCATAGACGTTGCCATCGATACCCTTGAGCGGCGTCAGCAGCAATGTACCGCCGCGCAGGCTCTTGGAGTTACCGATGGACGATACGGTAATGTCGACCTGCTGCCCCGGTTTGGCGAACGGAGGCAAATCGGCGCTGATCGACACTGCCGCGACGTTTTTCAATTGCACGTTGCCCGAGCCAGGCGGCACCTTGATGCCGAACTGCGACAGCATGTTGTTGAAGGTCTGCAGGGTGAACGGGGTTTGCGTCGTCTGGTCGCCGGTACCGTTAAGCCCGACCACCAGGCCGTAACCGATCAATTGGTTGGAACGCACGCCGGAAATACTGGCGATGTCCTTCAGCCGCTCGGCTTGAGCGTTGAAGGCCGCGGACAGCATCAGTGCGGCAACGATGAGACTTCTGAAATTCAACGTAGCCACCTAGAAAGGGAACAGCGGGCTGAGGAAGAAACGGTCGAACCAGCCTGGCTGACTCGCATCGGCAAACGAACCGGTGCCCGAATAAGTGATGCGCGCATCGGCGACACGGGTCGACGACACGGTGTTATCGGTGGAGATATCGTCGGCACGAACCAATCCGGCAATCCGTACCAGCTCATCGCCGGTGTTCAGCGTCATCCACTTCTCGCCGCGCACGGCAATGATGCCGTTGGGCAGCACGTCGGCCACGGTCACGGTGATCGAACCGGTCAGGGTGTTGCCCTGCGCCGCCTTGCTGTCACCCTTGGTCGCGCGGTCGCCTTCATAGCTGGCGTCCAGGCTCAAGTCGCCACTGCCGAACGGGTTGTTGGTGTTGGGGGTGGAACCGAACAGCGAGCTCAGGCCGATGCTGGCCTTGCTGTTCTTGCCGATTTGCGAGTTGGCGTTTTTACTGGCCTGGGTCTTCTCGTTCAGGGTGATGGTGATGATGTCACCGACCCGGAACGCCTTGCGGTCGCTATAGAGGTTCTGCTCGAAACCGGCCTGGTAGATCGAACCGTTGTTCGCGGCAGCCGGCAGCGGCGTGCGCGGCAACACCGGAGCGTAGTAAGGATCATTGGGCTTGGGTGTCGGACCGACACAGCCGGCGAGCACGGTGATCCCACTCAATGCCAGAACAGAAACGAAGCGATTCATGACCCTTACCTCACGGTGTTGCAGGCGGCCGCATGACCGCCTCATAGACTTGATTACAGATTCTGCGTTACAAACGAGAGCATCTGATCGGCGGTGGAGATCACCTTGGAGTTCATCTCGTAGGCACGCTGAGTGGTGATCATGTTGACCATCTCTTCAACGGTGCTGACGTTGGACGTTTCCAGGGTGTTCTGCAGCGTGGTACCGAAACCTGCCAGACCCGGGGTACCGACTTGCGGTGCACCACTGGCGGCGGTTTCCAGGAACAGGTTGTTACCCACCGCTTGCAGGCCGGCCGGGTTGATGAAGTCGGCGGTTTGCAGGTTGCCGATCACCTGGGAAGCCGGGTTGCCGGCCACGGTGATGGACACGGTGCCGTCCTTGCCGACGGTGAAGGTCTGGGCATCGTTCGGGATGACAATCGCCGGTTCCAGGGCGAAGCCACTGGCGTTGACGATCTGGCCGTTGGAGTCCAGGTGGAAAGTACCGTCGCGGGTGTAGGACGTGGTGCCGTCCGGCTGCAGGATCTGGAAGAAACCGCGGCCGTCGATGGCCATGTCCAGTGGCTGCTCGGTGGTTTGCAGGCTGCCGGCGTTGAAGTTTTTCTGGGTGCCGACAATGCGCACACCGGTACCCAGTTGCAGGCCCGACGGCAGTTCGCTGTCCTGGGTCGACTGGGCGCCTGGCTGACGCTTGATCTGGTAGAGCAAGTCCTGGAACTCGGCACGGTCACGTTTGAAACCCGTGGTCGACACGTTCGCCAGGTTGTTGGAAATGGTGGTCAGGTTGGTGTCCTGGGCGGACAGACCGGTTTTGGCAACCCATAGAGCCGGAAGCATTCGATTCTCCTCGTGCGCCTGTTTTACGGCGCGACGTTCTGGTAATTAGCTGATCTGCAAGACCCGAGCCATGGCCTGGTCGTCTTCTTTGGCGGTGTTCATCATCTTGATGTGCAGTTCGAACTGCTTCGACAAGGCCAGCACCGAGGTCATCTCGTCCACGGCGTTGACGTTGCTCGACTCAAGGAAACCGGACACCAGCTTGACGTTGGCATCGGCTTGCGCCGGCTGACCGTCCCTGGTGTGGATCGAACCGTCCAGGCCCTTGGTCATGTTCTTGATGTCCGGATTGACCAGCTTGATGCGATCGACTTCGGCCATCACGCGAGGACCTTCACCCATCGCACGAATGCTGATGGTGCCGTCTTCGCCCACTTCGATCTGCTGCTCGGGCGGCACGGCAATCGGTCCGCCGTTGCCGATCACCGGCATGCCGTTGCCGGCGCGCAAGACGCCAAGTGCATCGACTACCAGGCTACCGGTGCGCACGTAGCTTTCGCCGCCATCGGGATTCTGCACCGCCAGCCAGCCGTTGCCCTGCACGGCGACATCGAGGTCGCGGCCGGTTTCTACCAGCGAGCCGGGAGAAAAGTCGGTGGCCGGGCGTTCGGACATGGCAAACGCTCGCGCCGGAAAGCTGTCGCCGAACACCGGCATCGAACGCGCCTGCTCCAGGTCTTTCTGGAAGCCGTTGGTGGAGATGTTCGCGAGGTTGTTGGCATGAGCCTTCTGCGCCAGTGCATTCTGGCTGGCGCCGGTCATTGCCACATAAAGGTACTTGTCCACAATCTTTCCTCTGCCTGCCGGACGTTTGCCGCCCACTGCTGTATTGACGTGGCATAAGCAATTTGCAGACCAACTTGTTTTTGGCGGCGCGAGGCCCGGTAAACAAAGGACTCGAGGGGATTCGGAGGGGGATGGGGGATTTGTACAGAGACGAAAAACCGGCGGTGTCATGCCGCTTCACGGCAACCTTCAGCTTCCGCCACCTGCTCGTTCCCACGCTCTGCGTGGGAACGATCAATCAATGACAGTACTGCGGCCGCTTCGCGCCCGAACGGGAGCAAGCTCCCTCGCCACAGGTGCCTGACTTAGGGTCTGATTTATGGGCCTGATTTAGAGGCCTGGCTCATGGGACTGACTCAGGTGCCAGGCTCCTTGCCCACCTCATAATCGCGTAACTTGTTGGCGATGGTGGTGTGCGAAACCCCCAGCCGCTTGCCCAATTGCCGACTGCTCGGATGTTCGGAGTACAACCGCTCCAGCACCGCTTTCTCGAAGCGCCCGACAATTTCGTCCAGCCCGCCTTCGAGCGAAAAATCGCCAAGCGGCTGACGCACGCCGTAGTCCGGCAACCGAATGTGCTCGGCTTTGACCGTACCGCCGTCGCACAGGGAAACCGCCTGGAACAATACGTTTTCAAGTTGCCGGACGTTGCCCGGCCAGTGGTAATGACTGAGCCTGTCCATGGCCGCTGGCGCCAGTTTCGGCAGCGGGCAACCGATCTGCCGACTCGCCTGGTCGAGGAAGTGCTCCACCAGCGGCGTCAGACCGTCGAGGCATTCGCGCAGGGGCGGAATGTGCAGCGACAGCACGTTCAGGCGGTGATAGAGGTCCTGGCGAAACTCGCCCCGCGCGCACAGTTCGGAGAGATCGACCTGGGTGGCGCAGATCACCCGTACATCCAGATAAACCTCTTCATCACTGCCTACGCGGCGGAAGCAGCCATCCTGCAGAAAGCGCAGCAATTTCACCTGCAGGCGCGGGCTCATTTCCCCGACGCCATCGAGAAACAGCGTACCGCCCGCCGTCAGTTCCAACAGCCCGAGCTTGCCCTCGGCACGCGCACCTTCGAAGGCACCCGGGCCGTAGCCGAACAATTCCGTCTCGGCCATGGACTCCGGCAGACCGGCGCAATTGAGCGCCATCAACGGCGATTGCCCGCGCGGGCTGGCCAAATGACAGGCGCGCGCCAACAGCTCCTTGCCGGTTCCGGTTTCGCCTTCGATCAATAGCGGCGCATCAAGGGGTGCCATGCGCCGCGCTTCGCGCACCACCGCGGCCATGACTTTCGAGCTTTGAAAGATGCTGTCGAAACCACGCAGCTCCTGCTTGCGCACGTTATAGATGCGTTCGCCCACCCGGTCGGCGCGGTGCAGCGTCAATACGGCACCGGCCATGGCTTCGCTGTCGTCATGCTCTGATTGCAGCGGCGCGATGTCGGCCAGGAACACGTCGCCCTTGACCTTGACCCGCAGCCCATTGATTCGCGACTTGTTGGCGCGCACCAGTTCCGGCAAATCGAAGTCCTCGGCATATCGAGACAGCGGAATCCCCGGCACTTCATCGACTCGAACACCAAGCAACTGCGCCGCCGCACGATTGGCCGCGACGATGGAGCCGCCCATGTCGATCGACAGCACTGGAAACTCCAGCGCACCAAGCAGCGCATTGAGCTCCATGTGCCGACGTTCGCTAGGCATCAGGCCTACACGCTTGACGCCAAACACCCCGCCAATCGCTTCGAATTTCGGACGCAAAGCCTGGAACTGAATGTTGATCAGGTTCGGACAGTGCAAGTAGATCGCGTTGCCATGCTCACCACCCACTTCACCGCGAGCGACGTTGATGCCGTACTCCACCAGCAGGTTGAGAATGTCACGCAGGATGCCGATGCGGTTCTGGCAGTGGACTTTGATACGCATATAAAGGCCCGAACAGTGGTGAATGAGGCCCACGGCAAGAATATTTCTGCTAGAGCGCTCAGTTAGTCGTCAAGATTATGTGACAGGTGGAGCGCTTTTCCCACCCACCAATCTCAACACCTGCGCGACAACCTATAAAACGTAACGAAAACTTTACGATATTTGGAGGATTTTCCTACGTACAACGGGGATCACCTGCTGCCATCGCGCAATTCATGGGTTATTTCTGGGTCCATAGCAGCACATAACAAGAATGAAATCCCTTAGCAGGAGAGCAGCATGAAGCAGACGCAATACGTGGCTCGCGAGCCCGATGCGCAAGGTTTTATCGACTACCCCGCCGAAGAACACGCGGTGTGGAACACGCTGATCACTCGCCAACTGAAAGTGATCGAAGGGCGTGCGTGCCAGGAGTACCTGGACGGTATCGAAAAACTCGGTCTGCCCCACGACCGCATTCCGCAATTGGGCGAGATCAACAAGGTCCTCGGTGAAACCACCGGTTGGCAGGTCGCCCGTGTACCGGCGCTGATCCCCTTCCAGACCTTTTTCGAATTGCTCGCCAGCAAGCAGTTTCCGGTGGCCACCTTTATTCGTACCCGCGAAGAGCTGGATTACCTGCAAGAGCCGGATATTTTCCACGAGATCTTCGGCCACTGTCCGTTGCTGACCAACCCTTGGTTCGCCGAATTCACCCACACCTACGGCAAGCTTGGTCTGCAAGCGACCAAGGAAGAACGCGTGTACCTGGCGCGCCTGTACTGGATGACCATCGAGTTCGGCCTGGTCGACACTCCACAAGGCCAGCGCATCTACGGCGGCGGCATTCTGTCCTCGCCTAAAGAAACCGTTTATTGCCTGTCGGACGAACCCGAACACCAGGCGTTCGATCCGCTGGAATGCATGCGCACGCCGTACCGCATCGACATTTTGCAGCCACTGTATTTCGCGCTGCCGAACCTCAAGCGCCTGTTCGACCTCGCCCACGAAGACATCATGGGCATGGTCAAGCAAGCGATGCAGATGGGTCTTCACGCACCAAAATTTCCGCCCAAACCAAAAGCCGCGTGATCCGTCGCTTTTAGAATCAAGTGAGCCTGTCAGAAACCGACGCTTTGCATTAGCGTGGGCGCTACTGACGGCCGATTTTCAACATTCGATTTCAGGAACACATCATGACCGCACTTACCCAAGCCCATTGCGAAGCCTGCCGCGCCGATGCTCCACAGGTCAGCGACGAAGAACTGCCGATCCTGATCAAGCAGATCCCGGATTGGAACATCGAAGTCCGCGACGGCATCATGCAGCTGGAAAAGATTTTCCTGTTCAAGAACTTCAAACACGCCCTGGCGTTCACCAACGCTGTCGGTGAAATCTCCGAGGCCGAAGGTCACCACCCGGGCCTGCTGACCGAATGGGGCAAAGTCACCGTGACCTGGTGGAGCCACTCGATCAAAGGCTTGCACCGCAATGACTTCATCATGGCCGCGCGCACTGACATCGTTGCCAAGGACGCCGAGGGCCGCAAGTAATGCACTTCGACGCCATCGGCCGCGTGCCCGGCGACCCGATCCTGGGCCTGATGGAGGCTTATGCGCAGGACCCGAATCCGCGCAAGTTCGACCTTGGCGTGGGCGTCTATAAGGACGCCCAGGGCCTGACGCCGATTCCGCAATCGGTGAAGCTGGCCGAGGCGCGCCTGGTGGAACGTCAGACCACCAAGACCTACATTGGTGGTCACGGCGAACCTGCATTTGGCAAAGCGATCAATGAATTGGTGCTTGGCGCCGATTCCAAGCTGATCGAGTCACAGCGCGCTGGCGCCACTCAAACGCCCGGCGGCACCGGAGCGTTGCGCCTGAGCGCTGACTTCATCGCCCAATGCCTGCCGGGTCGCGGGGTATGGCTGAGCAACCCGACCTGGCCGATCCACGAAACGATTTTCGCAGCAGCCAAGGTCAAGGTCAGTCATTACCCGTACGTGGGCAGTGACAACCGACTCGACGTCGACGGGATGCTCGCAGCGCTCAATGAAGCCCCAAAGGGCGACGTGGTGTTGCTGCATGCCTGCTGCCACAACCCGACCGGGTTCGATCTGTCCCACGAGGACTGGCGCCGGGTGCTTGAAGTTGTTCGCAGACGCGAGCTGCTGCCGCTGATCGACTTCGCTTATCAGGGCTTCGGCGATGGTCTGGAACAGGATGCCTGGTCCACCCGACTGTTCGCCGCCGAGCTGCCGGAGGTGCTGATCACCAGCTCCTGCTCGAAGAACTTCGGGCTGTACCGCGACCGTACCGGTGCGCTGATTGTCTGCGCGAAAACCGCCGACAAACTCACCGATATCCGCAGTCAATTGGCCAACATCGCCCGCAACCTGTGGTCGACACCGCCGGACCACGGTGCCGCCGTCGTCGCAACCATCCTCGGCGATCCGGAGCTCAAACGCCTGTGGGCCGACGAAGTGGAAGCGATGCGCCTGCGTATCGCCCAACTGCGCAGCGGTCTGGTGGAAGCACTCGAGCCCCACGGTTTGCGCGAGCGATTTGCGCACATTGGCGTGCAGCGCGGGATGTTCTCCTATACCGGCCTGTCGCCGGAGCAAGTGAAAAACCTGCGCGATCACCACAGCGTGTACATGGTCAGCTCAGGCCGGGCCAACGTGGCGGGGATTGATGCCACGCGTCTGGATTTGCTGGCCGAGGCGATTGCCAGCGTCTGCAAGTAAAATCGCAAATACTGCGAGTCCCTCTGTGGGAGCGAGCCTGCTCGCGATAGCGGTCAATCAGTCAACAACACCGTTGAATGACACACCGCATCGCGAGCAGGCTCGCTCCCACAGTTGTATGTGCGCGAATCTACCGATTTGTATAGACAACTCCATCCGTCGAAACAAATGGATATAAAAGTCCGATTGTCATTTTTAGTGCTGTATCCTGCCCAGGCTTTTTTAAAAGCGCGGATCTACCAGATCTATCAACAGACTTAGCGAGGAGCGCAACCATGCACGAGATTCCTAATCTCCCCTTCCCAAGCCTGCACGTACCTGAGCAGACGACCACGCAACAAGCCGGTGCCCAACAGCCCGAGCCAAAAGAAGCACCTGACAGCCGCCAGGCTGACAGAGAAGACTGAAACACCCGCCGTACAGACCGTGTGGAAAGCGCTAACATGCGCTTTCCACACTGCCTGAACGAGCCTTGAACCATGACCGATGAATTTAGCGAAGCCCAGGCCAGCGTCCTGATCGGCACCGCCGAGAAAATGATCGAGATCTGGAATCGCCTCTCCCCCGAGAAACAAGCCGCTTTGCTTGCCCGCTTCGGCACCGAAGAAAATGCCTTGGCTGCACTGGTCACCACGCAACTGGTTGCCCCTGCCAAGCCCGAGTGACACCGCCCGGCAAATAGTTTTACTTTTTCGCAACCCACGACAGCCAGCCCCGCTATCATAAGCAGCCTATCTATCCTGCTTTACCGTGGACCTTTACCCATGCCTGAACACCAGCGCCCCTTGGCGGTCACGCTGCAAGTTGTATCCATCGTCCTTTTTACCTTCATCGGCTACCTGAACATCGGCATCCCCTTGGCCGTATTGCCCGGTTATGTCCATAGCGACCTGGGCTTCGGCGCAGTGATTGCGGGCCTGGTAATCAGCGTGCAGTACCTGGCCACCCTGCTCAGCCGCCCGTATGCCGGGAAAATCATCGACAACAAAGGCAGCAAACTGGCGGTCATGTATGGCCTCGCCGGTTGTGGCTTGAGCGGTGTGTTCATGCTGATTTCAGCCTGGACGCAAAGCTTGCCGATGCTCAGCCTGATCAGCCTGTTGATCGGCCGCCTGGTCCTGGGCAGCGCGGAAAGTCTGGTGGGCTCGGGTTCAATTGGCTGGGGCATCGGCCGGGTCGGCGCGGCGAACACCGCCAAGGTCATTTCGTGGAACGGTATTGCCAGCTATGGCGCGCTGGCGGTCGGCGCGCCGCTGGGCGTATTGCTGGTCAGCAAAATGGGCTTGTGGAGCATGGGCGTCAGCATCGTGCTGCTGGCTGCGCTTGGCCTGCTGCTGGCCTGGCCGAAAACCGCCGCGCCCATTGTTGTCGGTGAGCGCTTGCCATTCATGCATGTGCTCGGCCGAGTATTGCCGCACGGCTGCGGCCTGGCCTTGGGCTCCATCGGTTTCGGCACCATCGCCACGTTCATTACGTTGTATTACGCCACGCAGCACTGGGACAACGCGGTGTTATGCCTGAGCCTGTTCGGTGCCAGCTTCATTGGCGCGCGCCTTTTGTTCGGCAACCTGATCAACCGCCTCGGCGGCTTTCGCGTGGCGATTGCCTGTTTGTCGGTAGAAACCCTGGGCCTGTTGTTGCTGTGGCTGGCACCCGACGCGTACTGGGCGCTGGCAGGCGCGGCTTTGACGGGTTTCGGTTTCTCGCTGGTGTTTCCGGCGCTCGGTGTGGAAGCGGTCAATCTGGTGCCCGCCTCCAGCCGTGGCGCGGCAGTGGGGGCTTATTCACTGTTCATCGATTTGTCGCTGGGGATCACCGGACCGCTGGCCGGTGCCATTGCGGCCGGTTTCGGTTTTGCGTCGATCTTTTTGTTCGCCGCGCTGGCGGCACTCAGTGGCCTGGCGCTCAGCGTCTACTTGTATCGTCAGGCTCCGAAGCTGCGTGAAACCCGGGATGCGCGCTAGAAATCGACCTTACCACGCCCGGCCTTGATGTTGCCGCGCTTGCTCTTGGATTCGAGCCGACGGGTTTTCGAGCCAAGGGTCGGTTTGGTCGGGCGGCGTTTCTTTTCGACCTTGGTGGCGCTCTGGATCAGCTCGACCAAACGCTCCAGGGCATCGGCGCGGTTCTGCTCTTGCGTGCGATATTGCTGGGCCTTGATGATCAGCACGCCGTCACTGGTGATCCGACTGTCGCGCAACGCCAGCAGCCGCTCCTTGTAGAACTCAGGCAAGGAAGACGCCGGAATGTCGAAGCGCAGGTGCACCGCGCTCGACACCTTGTTGACGTTCTGCCCACCCGCGCCCTGGGCACGAATGGCGGTCAACTCGATCTCGGCATCCGGCAGATGCACATTGTTGGAAATCACCAGCATGGAAAAACGTCCGTAGTCAGAGCGTGCAGGATACCGCGAATGATGCGCTGATAAACCTGTGGGAGCGGGCTTGCCCGCGAAGAGGCCGGCACATTCAATATTGATAGCGCCTGACACTCCGCCATCGCGGGCAAGCCCGCTCCCACAGGGTTTTGTGTGAAGCCTGAAAACAAAAAACCCGGCACTTGGCCGGGTTTGTTGTTTTTGCGCGGAGTTACTCCACCGCTGCCTGCATGGCACGCTGGGCACTGCGCTTGTTCTTGATGCCGTAGCAAACCCACATGAACACGACCCACACCGGAATCGCGTACACCGAGATCTGGATCCCCGGGATCATCAGCATCACGCCAAGGATGAACACCACGAACGCCAGGCAGACGTAGTTCCCGTACGGGTACCACAAGGCCTTGAACAACGGCGTCTGTCTGGTTTTGTTCATGTGCTGGCGGAACTTGAAGTGCGAGAAGCTGATCATCGCCCAGTTGATCACCAGGGTCGCTACTACCAGCGACATCAGTAGTTCCAGTGCGTTCTGTGGAATCAGGTAGTTCAGCAGGACCGCAATCAACGTCACCGCAGCCGACGCCAGGATCGAACGAACCGGCACGCCACGCTTGTCGATCTTCGCCAGAGCTTTCGGCGCATCGCCCTGTTCGGCCATGCCCAACAGCATGCGGCTGTTGCAGTAGGTGCCGCTGTTGTACACCGACAACGCCGCCGTCAGGACCACGAAGTTGAGGATGTGCGCGGCGGTGTTGCTGCCCAGCATCGAGAACACTTGCACGAACGGGCTGCCGCTGTAGGAATCACCGGAAGCGTTCAGGGTAGTCAGCAGGCTGTCCCATGGAGTCAACGACAGCAGGATCACCAGTGCGCCGATGTAGAAAATCAGGATCCGGTAGATCACCTGGTTGATCGCTTTCGGGATCACGGTTTTCGGTTTGTCGGCTTCGGCGGCGGTAAAACCGAGCATTTCCAGGCCGCCGAAAGAGAACATGATGATTGCCATGGCCATCACCAGACCGCTGACGCCGTTCGGGAAGAAGCCACCGTGGGACCACAGATTGCTCACCGCAGCCTGTGGGCCGCCGTTACCGCTTACCAGCAGATAGCTGCCCAGGCCGATCATGCCGACAATCGCCACGACCTTGATGATCGCGAACCAGAACTCGGCTTCGCCAAACACTTTGACGTTGGCCAGGTTGATCAAATTGATCAGCACGAAGAACGCTGCCGCGGTGGCCCAGGTCGGGATGTCCGGCGCCCAGTAGTGGATGTATTTGCCGACGGCTGTCAGTTCGGACATGCCCACCAGGATGTACAGGATCCAGCAGTTCCAGCCCGAGAGGAAACCGGCAAAACCGCCCCAGTATTTGTGTGCGAAGTGGCTGAAGGAACCGGCCACCGGCTCTTCGACAATCATTTCGCCCAGTTGGCGCATGATCATGAAGGCAATGAAGCCGCAAATGGCGTAGCCGAGAATCATCGACGGCCCGGCGGATTTCAGCACCCCGGCCGAACCGAGGAACAAACCGGTACCGATCGCGCCACCGAGGGCAATCAGTTGAATGTGGCGATTTTTCAGGCCGCGTTTCAGCTCGCCTGAATGCGAGTTTTGTCCACTCATGAAAAGGGTCTCACGCAAGGTTTGATGATGTTCAGAAGACGTTGCTGCTCAGCAAAGGCGTTAAGCGGCACCGATCAAACCCCAGCGCAGGCACCAGGAGTTCAGCGTATTTACAACGGTCATGCGTCACCTGTTTGTTTTTATCTGTGACGAAATCGAACCCGACACGCTCGTGACGCGGCGGAGTGAACAAGGCGGATAGCCTTGAGGTTTGCGCAGATGCGCAGGAGGTCACAGGTAAAACGCGCGCATTGTACACCGCTAACCCCCTGCTGCCAGACCCGCTGGACAAGCGTGTCTATGGCCGGGATTGCCCGTGTCCGTCCCGAACGAGTCGGACGGCTGCAAATAAAGGATCAGACCCTTGCGGATCAGCGACAGGGACGAATAACCAAACGCCCCTTGCGGAGAAATGAAAACGGATTGCGGCGTTCATTGCGCCTCCTTTTTGTTATGCACCTGCACGACAGGCATGGCGCGCATCTGACCCTGCATGGCGTATTGAAACAAGCGGGCTAGAGCGGTGAAAGATGGATGCGAGGCAATGGCGCGTAAGAATTTTCTTACGAAACCAAGGGGAAGGCGATTTCATGGGGTTTACCCGTTGATTTCGTCATGAAATCTTTACAGGCTGTAATTTTGGCTTTCCACCTTGGGCAACTCTGTGCTGCATATGGCGCCATCGCGGGCAAGCCCACAGGGATCTGTGTTTTATTCACTGTTTTGTACCCGGCATAGAACGCTGTGGGATTGAGCTTGCCCGCGATGAGGCCTTCAAAAACAGCACAGACATAAAGCCGGACGAAAAAAAACGCCAACCCGAAGGTTGGCGTTTTCACATGCAGCTTGTCGCCTGAAGCTTACCGCTGCTTCACTCCGGCTTGCGACGACCGAAGCCCGGGCGCTGACCCGAACCCGCTGGTGCACCACGGCGCTTGCCCGATGGCGTATCACCGTCGACCAGCTTGATCCCCGGACGCTTCGGCGCAGGCTTGGCCGGGCGCTTGGTGTCGGCCGGGCGATCCGCTACCGGCGTACCACGACCTTCGCCACGCTCGGTACGGCCATTGGCCGGACGCGGCGTACGCGGGCCGCGCTCACCGTCCTGACGGGCAACAGGCTTGCGACCTGGGCGCTCGCCTTCGATCTGCGGCTCACGGCTTGCACGTGGTGCGGCAGGTGCAGCGGCCGCGCCAGTGGCTGGACGCAAAGTCCGCACGCGCTCGGTCTTGGCCATCGGCCGCGACGATTTACGCTGCATCCGGTCAAGCTTGTCTTTGCTCTTGGCGTTCATCTGCGGCATTGCGACCGGCGTCAGGCCAACCTCGGCACTCAAAATGTCGACTTCGTACTGGCTCATTTCGCGCCAGCGACCCATCGGCAGGTCGGAGTTGAGGAACACCGGGCCGAAACGCACGCGCTTCAGACGGCTGACCACCAGGCCCTGGGATTCCCACAGACGACGAACTTCACGGTTACGACCTTCCATTACCACGCAGTGATACCAGTGGTTGAAACCTTCACCACCGGGTGCCTGCTTGATATCGGTGAACTTGGCCGGGCCGTCCTCAAGGACAACGCCAGCCTTCAGGCGCTCGATCATCTCGTCGTCGACTTCGCCACGCACACGTACCGCGTATTCACGGTCCATTTCGTAGGAAGGGTGCATCAGGCGGTTGGCCAGCTCACCGTCGGTGGTAAACATCAGCAGACCGGTGGTGTTGATGTCCAGACGACCGATGTTGATCCAGCGGCCCTCTTTAGGGCGCGGCATCTTGTCGAACACGGTTGGGCGGCCTTCCGGGTCGACACGGGTGCAGATCTCGCCATCGGGCTTGTTGTACATGATCACGCGGCGGACCGACTCGGCAGCCTCTTCGCGCTTGATCACCTTGCCATCGATGGTGATGGCGTCGTGCATGTCGACACGCTGACCAAGGGTGGCGTCTTTGCCGTTGACCTTGATACGGCCGTGGCTGATCCAGGCTTCCACGTCACGGCGCGAGCCGACGCCGATACGGGCGAGGACTTTCTGCAGTTTTTCGCCTGCTGGGCCGATTTCCTGGTCGTCTTTCTGGTCTTTGATACTCATCTGGGCACCTCCCGGTGTGTTCTGAAAACTGGGTACTCGGGCGAAGGGATCGCCGAAGGGTCGCGAATCATACGCGCATGCGGGCGTTTGCGCATCAGAGAGTAGCCGATCGATGGTGGCTTACTTAATTTTCCGCCGACCGGTGACCTCGATGGTTGCAAACCTTCTGTAGGAGCCGGCTTGCTGGCGATGGCATCACCACGGTGCATCGGAGGAATAGCGGTGATGCGATCGCCAGCAAGCCGGCTCCTACAGGGTTGTGTCAGTCTTCGAATTGGCGGCGTTCGACTTCGATGGCTTCGGCCAAGGCCAGGGCTTCGGCTTCTTCGTCGCTCAGTTCAGGCTCGGGTTTCGGCTGTTCCAGTGCGGCAACGGCAGCCAGGAGTTTTTCCCGGGCCTCGGCCACGCCGAGGATGTCGTCTTCCTGCTCGGGTTCAATTTCCGGCTCAGGTTCGATCTGCAAAACTTCAGTTTCGGGCTCGATGTCCGGCTGCTCCGAATCCAACTCAGGCGCCACGCCATCTCGCAACAAATCGTCGAAATCGGTCTTGATCCCCTCTTCCATGCTGTCCAGTTCCAGCAACAGCGTGTGGAAACTGGTTTCCTCCTTCGGCTCTTCCGGCTCGGCGCTGGCGTCCGCCAATTCCTGCAACGCCGCCGGAACAGGCGCGTCGTCGAAATCGAGCACAGGGTCGGGCTCCAGTTCGCGCAACTCCGCCAGCGGCGGCAGATCGTCGAGGTTTTTCAGGTTGAAGTGATCGAGAAACGCCTTGGTGGTGGCGAACATCGCCGGTTTGCCCGGCACATCGCGGTAACCGACAATACGAATCCACTCGCGCTCCATCAGCGTCTTGACGATCTGGCTGTTGACCGCCACCCCCCGTACATCTTCAATTTCGCCCCGGGTGATCGGCTGTCGATAGGCGATCAGGGCAATGGTTTCGAGCATGGCCCGCGAATAGCGCTGCGGTCGTTCCTCCCACAAGCGACCGACCCACGGCGAAAACTTCTCGCGGATTTGCAGACGATAGCCGGAAGCGACTTCTTTCAACTCGTACGCCCGGCCATCGCAAGACTTGCCGAGAAGGGTCAGGGCTTTCTTGAAAACCGCCGGCTCCGGCCGTTCGCCCTCTTCGAAAAGTTCGAACAGACGGTCCAGGGATTGCGGCTTTCCCGAGGCCAACAGAAAGGCTTCAAGCAATGGCGCCAGCTCGCGGGGTTCACTCAGGTTCATGATTAAACTCGTTATTCGGCTCGGGCTCGGACATGGATCGCGGCGAACGGCTCATTCTGCACCAACTCGACCAAGGATTCCTTGACCAGTTCGAGGACGGCCATGAACGTCACGACAACCCCCAGGCGCCCTTCTTCAGCGGTGAACAGCTCGACGAACGGCACGAAACCGCCGCCTTTGAGCCGTTCCAGTACATCGCTCATGCGTTCGCGGGTCGACAGTGCCTCGCGGCTGACCTGATGGCTTTCGAACATGTCGCCGCGGCGTAACACTTCCGCCATCGACATCAACAACTCTGACAAGCGCACATCCGGCAACAACTTGCGCGCCCGTGCCTCCGGGGCGTCGAGCTTGGGCACCAGCACATCGCGACCCACACGACTCAGGCCGTCGATGCCTTCGGCCGCAGCCTTGAAACGCTCGTACTCCTGCAAGCGGCGGATCAGTTCGGCACGCGGATCCTCTTCCTCTTCCTCGACGGTTTCGGCCCGCGGCAGCAGCATTCGCGACTTGATCTCGGCCAGCATCGCGGCCATCACCAGATATTCGGCGGCCAGTTCCAGGCGCACCGACTGCATCAGTTCGACATAACCCATGTATTGGCGGGTGATTTCCGCCACCGGGATGTCGAGGATGTTGATGTTCTGTTTGCGGATCAGGTACAGCAACAGGTCGAGCGGGCCTTCGAAGGCTTCGAGAAAGACTTCCAGCGCATCCGGCGGGATGTACAGATCCAGCGGCATTTCCATGACCGCCTGGCCATAGACCATGGCGAAGGGCAGCTCTTGCTGGGCTCCGGCCTGACTGTCGACGGGTTCTACTGCAGACATCTACGCCTCGGCCATGAACGGCGTTGGATCGCCGCAACCGACGCGGATCACTTCCGGTTCGCCATCGGCGAGGTTGATCACCGTGGAGGCCTTGATTCCGCCGAAACCGCCGTCGATGATCAGGTCGACCTGATGCTCGAGCAATTGGCGCATTTCATAAGGATCGAACATCGGATCGGTTTCACCGGGCATGATCAGGCTCACGCTCATCAGCGGCTCGCCGAGTTGGTCCAGCAACGCCAAGGCGATCGGATGGCTCGGCACCCGCAGGCCGATGGTGCGTTTTTTCGGGTGCAGCAACAGCCGCGGGACTTCACGGGTGGCGTTGAGAATGAAGGTGTACGGCCCCGGCAGATGAGCCTTGAGAATGCGGAAAGTGCCGGTATCGATCTTGGCGAACAGGCCCAGTTGCGACAGGTCGCTGCAGATCAATGCGAAGTTGTGCTTGTCGTCCAGGCCACGCAAACGGCGCACACGCTCCACGGCGACCTTGTCGCCGATCTGGCAACCGATGGCGTAGGAGGAGTCCGTGGGATAAATCACCACCCCGCCGCTACGGATGATCTCGACAGCCTGTTTGATCAGGCGCGCTTGCGGGTTTTCCGGATGAATCTGGAAAAATTGACTCACATTCTCTACCTGTTCAGACGGCGGCAATAACTGGGTCATGTTTGAATCGGCACCACAGGGGTGGCAGATCCTCCGGGAGCGGGCGGTACTCACCGATTTCCGACCACCCGCCCGGGCCATGGAAATCACTGCCGGCGCTGACCAGCAGACCGAACTCGCGAGCCAGGATGGCCAGGCTGCCCACTTGCTCGGCGGGCTGATAGCCATTGACCACTTCGATCGCGTGGCCGCCTGCTTGAATATAGTCGGCAATCAGGCGACGACGCTTGCTGCGAGTGAACTCGTAATGCCAAGGATGGGCCAGACTGACCCAGGCCTTGGCCGCGCGCAGGGTTTCGACGGTGTCTTCAAGGGTCGGCCAGTGTTGCTTGACGTCGCCCAGCTTGCCGGCACCCAGCCATTTGCGGAACGCTTCGGCGCGATCCTTTACAAAACCTTCGCGGACCATCCAGTCGGCAAAATGCGGCCGGGCCGGAGCGTTGCCACTGTCGCCCAGCTCCTGCTGGATCTGCCGGGCGCCTTCCAGCGCCCCCGGCATGCCTTTCAACGCCAGTTTGCGACTTATTTCTTCGGACCGTAGCCAGCGGCCATCGTGCAATTTGGCAATCGCCTCGACCAATGGCGCGGCATGGACGTCGAAACCGTAGCCCAGCACATGAATGGTCGCCCCGCCCCAGGTGCAGGACAATTCGATGCCATTGACCAGTTGCATTCCCAGCGCATCCGCCGCTTCGCGGGCCTCGGCGATGCCTTCAAGGGTATCGTGATCGGTCAAGGCCAGGACTCGCACGCCTTTCTCGAATGCACGCGCAACCAGTACCGCAGGCGCCAGGGCGCCATCGGAGGCCGTGCTATGGCAGTGCAAATCAACATTCACAGGGCTTTGTAACCTCAAATCAGCTGGCGCTATCGCGCGCCCATATGTTTGTTATTATGCCGCCACATCCTGCTTCTGGCTGCCACTGTGAAACAATTCATCGATTTCATCCCGCTCCTGCTGTTTTTCATCGTCTTCAAAATCGATCCACGGGTCGTCGACATCGCCGGCCATGAGGTAACTGTAGGCGGTATTTACAGCGCTACCGCGATGCTGATCATCAGTTCGCTGGTGGTCTACGGCGCGCTGTTCATCAAACAGCGCAAGCTGGAGAAGAGCCAGTGGCTGACCCTCGTCGCCTGTCTGGTCTTCGGCAGCCTGACCCTGGCCTTCCACAGCGAAACCTTCCTCAAATGGAAGGCGCCGGTGGTCAACTGGCTGTTCGCCCTGGGCTTCATCGGCAGCCACTTCATCGGTGACCGCCTGCTGATCAAACGCATCATGGGCCACGCGCTGACGTTGCCGGAACCTGTCTGGACGCGCCTGAACATCGCCTGGATCGTGTTTTTCCTGTTTTGCGGTGCCGCCAACCTGTTCGTCGCGTTCACCTTCCAGAGCTACTGGGTCGACTTCAAGGTCTTCGGCAGCCTGGGCATGACCTTGCTGTTCCTGATTGGCCAGGGCATCTACCTGTCCCGTCATCTGCACGACGCCGATACCCCATCGCCAAAAACCGAGGACTGACATGCTTTACGCAATCATTGCCACAGACGTCGCCAACTCCCTGGAAGCCCGCCTGGCCGCACGGCCTGCGCACCTTGAGCGTCTGCAAGTGCTCAAGGGTGAAGGTCGCATCGTTCTGGCCGGTCCACATCCGGCTGTCGACAGCAATGATCCGGGCGCAGCGGGTTTCACCGGCAGCCTGATCGTCGCCGAATTCGATTCGCTGAGCGCCGCACAAGCCTGGGCCGATGCCGATCCGTACATCGCCGCAGGCGTCTACGCCAGCGTTCTGGTCAAACCGTTCAAGCAAGTCCTGCCGTAACGCCTCCCTCACGCGGTGAACCTTATCGGTTCATCGCGTTCTCAAGCGCTCATTATTCCCGTTTGCCGGCCGACAACTTCCCAATACTCGTATTGGAATGAGGAGTCGCGATGCGCAAAGGTCCGTTGTGTCTGTTGTTGGTCACGTTGTCGATCATGGCCCCCGCCCACGGTGAGGAAAGCTCCGAGGGTGGCAATTCGACGCCTTTGTCCCTGAGCGCCGGCAGCCAGATCAACGAGTTGCAGCAACGCTTGAAAGAAAGCGAACGGCAACGGGAAGAACTGAGCAAACAATTGCAGAATGCCGATGGCGAACGCGAAAGCGCCCAGCTGACCCGGTTGCGCCAGGAGAACCAGCGCCTGAAGCTGCAACTCAAGGAGGCCCAGGCCGGCAGTGCGTTGCCGCGTTTGCTGACCGATCAGCAACAGTGGTTCGTCATTGGCGCCGGGGTAGCGCTATTGGCCCTGCTCTGCGGTATCTTCGCCAGTGGTGCACGGCGAAAACGTCGACAATGGCTAAATTGAGTGAGTCATGAGCGAACTGTTATTAATTGATGATGATCAGGAGCTGTGTGAGCTTCTGAGCAGTTGGCTGAGTCAGGAAGGCTTTCAGGTTCGCGCCTGCCACGATGGCCAGAGCGCCCGTCGTGCGCTGGCTGAAACCTCTCCGGCGGCCGTGGTTCTGGATGTGATGCTGCCGGACGGCAGCGGCCTGGAACTGCTCAAGCAGTTACGCAGCGATCACCCGGACCTGCCGGTGCTGATGCTCTCGGCCCGCGGCGAACCCCTGGATCGCATCCTGGGTCTGGAACTGGGTGCCGACGATTACCTGGCCAAACCGTGCGACCCGCGTGAACTGACCGCCCGGCTGCGCGCCGTGTTGCGTCGCAGCCATCCGGCCGCGGTGTCCAGCCAATTGGAACTGGGCGACTTGTGTTTCAGCCCGGTACGCGGTGTGGTCAGCATCGATGAAAAGGAACTGACCCTGACGGTTTCCGAAAGCCGTCTGCTCGAAGCCCTGCTCAAGCAGCCCGGCGAGCCACTGGACAAACAGGAACTGGCGCAAATCGCCCTCGGCCGCAAGCTGACCCTGTATGACCGCAGCCTGGACATGCACGTCAGCAACCTGCGCAAGAAAATCGGCCCGCACCCCGATGGGCGTCCACGCATCGTGGCGCTGCGTAGCCGCGGTTATTACTACAGTCTCTGAACCCAACCCGATTGACTGTGGGAACTGGCTTGCCTGCTATGGGCCTTGAGCCATGCGTCGTAAACCATGACGCCATCGCTGGCAACCGGATCCCACAGGGTTTTGTTTTGTCAGGAAGGTAGAAAACCATCTTTACCCAAGCCTTACACTCCGCTGACTGCCGCTGACCTTGATCTGCGTAATCTGTACTCATCCGGAACGTACCGGGAATGAGACAAGGAGATTCACCATGCGCAAGACCCTAATCGCTCTGATGTTCGCTGCCGCCCTGCCCACCGTCGCCATGGCCATGCCTGAAGGTCACGGCACGATGGATGGGCCGATGGATAGCCCGCGCCACGGCGGCCAGATGCACGGGATGCACGGTAAAGGCCCCTACAGCCAACTGGACCTGAGCCGCGAACAGCGTGAGCAGATCCGCAAGATCATGGGCGAGCAGATGCATGAGCGTAAGCAACTGGTCGACAAATACCTGGAGAAACTGTCGCCAGCCGACCAGAAAGCCATGAAGGACGAAATGGCCGCCAACCACAAAAAAGCGGAGGCTGATGTCCGCGCCTTGCTGAAACCGGATCAGCAGAAGAAATTCGACGAAATCCAGAAAAAGCAAGCTGAGCGTCGCGCCGAATGGGCTGAATTCAAGGCCTGGAAAGCGCAACAACCGCAAAAAGCGCAATAATGCGTTAACCCGGACCCAACTGCTGAACACCGTTGGGTCTGATGTTGTTGATTTCCATGTAGGAGTGAGCCTGCTCGCGATAACGGAGTGTCAGTTGATACAACTATTGACTCACACACCGTTATCGCGAGCAGGCTCACTCCTACAATGATTCGTGTCTGGTTGAGGGCTTTCTGTGCGTTCATTGTTCTGGCGGATCCTGGCCAGCTTCTGGCTGGCCATCGCTCTGGTTGCAGGGCTTTCCATTCTGCTCGGGCACATGCTCAACCAGGATGCCTGGATCCTCAGCCGCCACCCGGGCCTCAACACCCTGGCGCAAGAGTGGACGCAAATATACGAATCTCAAGGTGAGGACGCAGCACAAGATCTGCTGCAGGAACGCAAGCGCCATTATCACATCGACGTTCAGGTGCTCAACGAAAGTGGCGACCCAGTGGTTCGCGGCACCTTCCCCCGCCGCGCGGCAGCCTTCGAAGCACGGCAGAACAACGATGACCGCCGCCTGCCCTGGCGTCGTCTGACCGACGAATACACCAGCGAAAAAACCGGCGATACCTACCTGCTGATCTACCGCATTCCCCATCCGGAACTCGATGCCTGGCACCGCGACAGCCTGCTCTGGCCATTGAGTGCGCTAGGGATCGCGCTGGTGGTGCTGACCCTGTTCAGCCTGTTCGTGACCCTCTCCATCACCCGCCCGCTCAGCCGTTTGCGCGGCGCCGTGCATGATCTGGGGCAAACCACCTATCAGCAGAACAGCCTGGTCAAGCTGGCCAATCGCCGCGATGAGTTCGGGGTGCTGGCCAACGACTTCAACCGCATGGGCGCACGCCTGCAAAGCCTGATCGGCAGCCAGCGGCAATTGCTGCGTGACGTGTCCCACGAATTGCGCTCCCCCCTCGCCCGCCTGCGCATAGCGCTGGCATTGGCCGAACGGGCCACGCCTGAAGAACGGGAAAAGCTCTGGCCGCGCCTGACCCGTGAGTGCGACCGGCTCGAAGCACTGATCAGCGAGATTCTGGTATTGGCGCGAGTCGATGCCGACAACGCCAGCGCCGAAGAGGTGGATCTCAACGGACTGCTCAACGCCCTGCAAAAGGATGCTCAACTGGGCTCACCTGACCAACTCGTGCATCTGGAAGCCGAACCACAATTGAATCTCACCGGCTGGCCGACCATGATCGAGCGCGCCGTGGACAACCTGTTGCGCAACGCCCAGCGTTTCAATCCCCCAGGGGGGCTGCCGATTGAAATGCAGGCGCTACGTCATGGCGAGAAAATTGTCGTGACCGTGCGCGATCATGGGCCGGGGGTAAACACCGAACACTTGAATCAGCTCGGTGAGCCGTTCTATCGGGCACCCGGGCAGACAGCGCCCGGGCATGGCCTGGGTCTGGCCATCGCCCGGCGTGCGGCGGAGCGGCATGGCGGGAGCCTGGTGCTGGCCAATCATCCTGAGGGGGGATTCATTGCCAGCCTGGAATTTCCGCTGGTGCCAGGGGCCGTCGCCTAAGTGATGATCGTTCCTACGCTCTGCGTGGGAATGCCTCAAGTCACGCTTCGCGTTCCAATGGGACGCAGAGCGTCCCGGGCTGTATTCCCACGCAGAGCGTGGGAACGATCTTTACCCGGCTGGCCAGGCGCTGACGAATTCGGCCAGATCGACCTTGATGATCGTTCCCACGCTCTGCGTGGGAATGCCTCAAGTCACGCTCCGCGTTCCAATGGGACGCAGAGCGTCCCGGGCTGCATTGCCACGCAGAGCATGGGAACGATCTTTAACCGGCTGGCCAGGCGCTGACGAATTCGGCCAGATCGACCTTGATGATCGTTCCTACGCTCTGCGTGGGAATGCCTCAAGGGACGCTCCGCGTTCC
>NZ_RCNY01000083.1:61606-91173 GCF_004307635.1 Pseudomonas sp. Sample_22 | reverse complement strand
TAGCTGGAGAGCAAATTGGTGAAATATTATATAGGGGCGCTTTGCTATGACTGAGGTTGTATTGGCCTACATTGCGCTAGTTTCAATGATATGCTTATTTTTTGCATTATGCTGGATATTTTTGTCCTCTTACTTATATACCGGGTTGATTGAAAAATATCTTAGAAAAAGTAAGTTTGTTGCGATTAATCGAAAAGGTTTGTCAGGCTTGGGGTTGCTAGGCTCAGTTGTTAGAAATTGTTCAATTGCTTTAATGTTTTTGATTCCTAAGTTTTGCGAGAGACGAGGCCTTATTGAAGAAAATGAATTGGAGAATCTGCCGCTTCATCTCAAGAGAAAGTTGTTAGCGCCGTGGATCACTGGCGGCGTATTCTTTTTTACGATTTTCCTTTATTCGCTTTATGTCGTTTGGGCCTAAAGCGAGTTTTGAGGCGGATTTCCTTGGGTTGGCCTTGCTCGGATCTGCAATGCAGCAATGGACTTAATGGTGAGTCATACATAACGAAGGGCTTGGACGGATGGCTCGTGGAAAATTCAAGTCAATAGCAAGAAAGTGCAGATGCTGTGGCGCATTAAATGAAGAAAGAACAAGAGGGATTAAAATCGGTCTCTGTTATGGATGTAGAAAGTCCAGGCATGAATCAAAAAAAGAAACTGTATCGCGGGTACATAAAAATCGATTAACGATCGTGCTCGGTTTAATTTCCTTTATATTTTTATCATTCGCCGGTTATGCGATTTGGTTTGAGTATCTCGTGCTACCTTATGGAAATCGCTTTCATTCAGAATTGTTGGAGTTCAAAGGTTTGGATGTTGCTGTGCCAGCACTGTCGTTGATTCTGCTCTCAGTTGGTACGATATGTGGCGCCGTAGTCAATCACTATCGTTCCTCTTGCAAGCAGCTATTTAGGGATGTAATGAAAGTCAGTCTGTGGGCTGGGTTTATTTTGTATTTTGTATCTATTTTCTTTGGCAAAGAACTGCGCTATAGGCTGTTTGATTAGAGTTGGCAATGTCCTGCACTGAACCCAACTCCCAGTAGGCAGGAAATGGGGCCTACCCCTTGGGCTGCCAGTGGACAGCAAATTGGCAAAATAGTAGCGTCGCGCCACTACCCTCAACTCTGTAACGGACTACACATGCTCACTCTCGCTCCAGCCTGAAGGAAAAGGGGGCACATTTATTAGTGGGTTAAACTCGAAATAAATCCGTCTCCATTTTTCATTTTTCTGATCGAAACGAAGTACCGTTACTACGGCATGGCCACCTGTCCTGGAATTTAACAGTGTTTTCCATGGATGATTAAACCGTAATGCGGATTAATTGAACAACGGGTTGCAGTCTGGGGTCGTTGGGTAGTAATCCGCCCCACCCGTCAGGAAGAGCGTACTTATGAATTGAGGGTGAAACTGGCGGTTTAACGACACGCTGAGTTGCGCGCGGCCTGAGTCGAATGTCCCACCTGTCAGGATTAGTATCGTTAAGAATAGGGGCTGTGCGGGTTCTGTTTTGAGTTGTAGAAGACTTATTGACGTCCATTTTTTTATGCGCAAGCGCGCTTAGGTTCTTGGAGGTGTCGGGCGTTTTGCCAAGGTTTGTTGTTGTCGCAGGAGCGTTTGTTTGCTGTGTGTTTGGAGGGATAGGCTGTGTGGTTTTCTTTACTGTTTTTATTGCTTTGGTTTTTTTTATACTGCCTAGACTATTCTTAACTCTGGATAAGGCGTTGGATACATTTGATTGGTTGAAAATTCTACGCGCGATAAGAAGAAGCTTTGCTTTACCCGTCGGGTCTGCATAATTGATTGGATCATTTTCGCAATAGGCATATGCGTTAAAGCCACCCTCTCCGAACGGGCTTAAATGATCCGGGCTGAGAAATCGCATCAAAACCGGACTAAACGCCCGATATCCGTTCCCCAAAAAATAATTTCCCGTCAGCGGATCCCTGCGCTCACCATTAAAGCCAAGCATGTTGAGTAGCCCACTTGTAAAGGGGCTATGTCCATAAGGCAAGT
This sequence comes from Pseudomonas sp. Sample_22, assembly GCF_004307635.1. NCBI lineage: Bacteria > Pseudomonadati > Pseudomonadota > Gammaproteobacteria > Pseudomonadales > Pseudomonadaceae > Pseudomonas > Pseudomonas sp. Sample_22. Next base: position 89,158 of record NZ_RCNY01000083.1, on the reverse strand, counting down.
AGGCGAAAGATTGTGGTTGATGATTGGTCTTGAGCGTCTGCAATACCGAGCGTTGTTGATCGCTGGCCAGAAGTATGGTGTGGGACACATCACCCTCACTCTGCAGCTGCGCCAACAATTGGTCGCTGTGTTGGAGGATGGAGTGGCTTGTCTTCCCCTGTATCTCTGTGCAGAGGCGATTTCTGCAGTAGAAGTGCTGACGCTCTTGCTCGCCTTGCATCACGTTACCGACCAGCTGGTCGAGGGCATCATGGCGATATTGGCACAGTAGAGTTTCGCTTCGGGCAGTCATGGGTGAACACCTCTGAAATCCCAAGTGAAGGCGTTCATTATTGAATAACTGGCGAGGTAGGGGTACTAGCAGAACTGATAGGTCTACTCAAGCAGCAGGTTGGCAACTGCAATGCGCAATGTCTCGACAACAAATGCTCATATCACTGGATATCTTTCAAATAGTCCTTTAAAGCGATGAGTGGCGCATCAATCTGCTCCATCGTCTGGATACCTGCTAATTCAGCCGCCAACCTCCCCAACTCCCGCCCCAACGGCTTATCCACACCCCCAACAGCCTCCAACGCCAACCCAACACACTCACCCACCTTCACCTGAATCCCCTCAACATCCCCCCGCCGCACCAGCAACTCAAACACATCCCGCTGGTAATCACCCATCACCAGATCATCCCGCAAAATCGGGCTCTGGCCTTCCGATTCATAAGCCAGTTTGAGGGAGAAGAGGGCGACGGTTTCCAGGTGCAATTCCATGGGGGGAATCCTTGATGAGTGTTTTACTGACCGAGGGGGAGGAGATCAAAAGCATCGCTGGCAAGCCAGCTCCCACAGGATGGCGGTGGGGGTTGGTGCTTTTCTGCAGGCGAAAAAAAAGGCCTTGCTAAGCAAGACCTTTCTTAATTTTGGTGCCCCGAGGGAGACTCGAACTCCCACTCCTTTCGAAAACGGATTTTGAATCCGCCGCGTCTACCAATTCCGCCATCAGGGCTCAATGGCGGCGAAGTATAGAGATGAGATAACCGCTGGTCAATCAGGTACATGGAGAATTTTTGATATTTCCGCTAGACTTCCCGGCCCTGCTAGACGAACCCCATCATGCGCGTTGCTGACTTTACTTTCGAGCTCCCTGATTCGCTGATTGCCCGCCATCCTTTGGCCGAGCGTCGCAATAGTCGACTGTTGACCCTGGATGGGGTCAGCGGTGCCCTGGCACACCGTCAATTCACTGATTTGCTGGAGCATTTGCGCCCCGGCGATTTGATGGTGTTCAACAATACCCGGGTGATTCCGGCGCGGCTGTTTGGCCAGAAGGCTTCCGGCGGCAAGCTGGAAATCCTGGTGGAGCGGGTGCTCGACAGTCATCGCGTGCTGGCCCATGTGCGTTCCAGCAAGTCGCCCAAGCCTGGGTCGAAGATCCTGATCGACGGCGGTGGCGAGGCCGAGATGCTGGCGCGGCACGATGCGTTGTTCGAGCTGGGCTTTGCTGAAGAAGTGTTGCCGCTGCTCGACCGCGTCGGGCACATGCCGTTGCCTCCTTATATAGACCGCCCGGACGAAGGCGCCGACCGCGAGCGTTACCAGACCGTCTACGCCGAGCGTTTGGGCGCGGTGGCGGCGCCGACGGCGGGGCTGCATTTCGATCAGGTGCTGATGGAGGCGATTGCCGCCAAGGGCGTCGAGACGGCGTTCGTGACCTTGCACGTCGGCGCAGGTACGTTCCAGCCGGTGCGCGTGGAGAAGATCGAAGACCACCACATGCACAGCGAATGGTTGGAAGTCGGCCAGGACGTGGTCGATGCGGTTGCCGCCTGCCGTGCTCGTGGCGGTCGTGTGGTGGCGGTGGGGACCACCAGTGTGCGCTCGCTGGAAAGTGCCGCGCGCGATGGCGTGCTCAAGCCGTTCAGCGGCGATACAGATATTTTCATTTACCCTGGCCGGCCGTTTCATGTGGTCGATGCCTTGGTCACCAACTTCCATTTGCCCGAATCCACGCTGTTGATGCTGGTTTCGGCGTTCGCCGGTTATCCCGAGACCATGGCCGCCTACAAGGCTGCTGTCGACAATGGATACCGCTTTTTCAGCTACGGTGATGCGATGTTCATCACGCGTAATCCTGCGCCGACTGCCCCTAAAGAATCGGGCCCAGAGGAAACAGTATGAGTCGCACCTGTCGTATGTCTTTCGAGCTGCTGGCCACTGATGGCAAGGCTCGTCGTGGTCGCTTGACCTTCCCGCGCGGTACCGTCGAGACCCCGGCTTTCATGCCAGTGGGCACGTATGGCACGGTCAAGGGCATGCTGCCACGGGATATCGAGGCGACCGGTGCCGAGATCATTCTGGGCAACACGTTCCACCTGTGGCTGCGCCCGGGCACGGAAGTGATCAAGAAGCACGGCGACCTGCACGATTTCATGCAGTGGAAAGGCCCGATCCTGACCGACTCCGGCGGTTTCCAGGTGTTCAGCCTGGGTGCCATGCGCAAGATCAAGGAGGAGGGCGTGACCTTCGCTTCCCCGGTCGACGGCGCCAAGGTGTTCATGGGCCCGGAAGAGTCGATGCAGGTCCAGCGCGACCTGGGCTCCGACATCGTGATGATTTTCGACGAATGCACGCCGTACCCGGCTGACGAAGACGTCGCCCGTATTTCCATGGAATTGTCATTGCGTTGGGCTCAGCGCTCGAAAAACGCCCACGGCGACAACACGGCGGCGCTGTTCGGTATCGTTCAGGGCGGCATGCACCAGGATTTGCGCATGCGCTCCCTGGAAGGCCTCGACAAGATCGGCTTCGACGGCCTGGCCATTGGCGGTCTGTCGGTGGGCGAGCCCAAGCATGAAATGATCAAGGTGCTGGATTATCTGCCGGGCATGATGCCGGCTGACAAACCTCGTTACCTTATGGGCGTTGGCAAACCCGAAGACTTGGTTGAGGGTGTGCGCCGCGGTGTGGACATGTTCGATTGCGTGATGCCAACCCGTAATGCCCGCAACGGGCATCTGTTCATCGATACCGGCGTGCTGAAGATCCGAAACGCGTTCCATCGCCATGATGATTCGCCGCTCGATCCGACCTGCGATTGCTATACCTGCCAGAACTTCTCCCGCGCTTATCTGCATCACCTGGACAAGTGCGGCGAAATGCTGGGAAGCATGCTTAATACCATCCATAACTTGCGTCATTATCAAGTGCTTATGGCTGGTTTGCGCGAGGCTATTCAACAGGGTACATTGGCCGCCTTTGTCGATGCCTTCTACGCCAAACGCGGGTTACCTGTTCCGCCTTTGGACTGAGTTTTCTGACCCCAAGATTCAACATTTGCAACTGGAGTGCTAAATGAGCTTTTTTATCTCTAATGCCATGGCTGACGCTGCTGCACCTGCGGCAGCCCCAATGGGCGGCGGTTTCGAGTGGATTTTCCTGGTCGGCTTCCTGGTCATCTTCTACCTGATGATCTGGCGTCCACAGGCCAAGCGCGCCAAAGAGCAGAAAAACCTGCTGAGCAGCCTGCAGAAAGGCGACGAAGTCGTGACCACTGGCGGTATCGCCGGCAAGATCACCAAAGTGGCTGATGATTTCGTGGTTCTGGAAGTTTCCGACACCGTCGAAATGAAATTCCAGAAAGGCGCCATCGCCGCCACGCTGCCAAAAGGCACGCTGAAAGCGATCTAAGTTTCATCTTCATTTTCAATCGACGGGGCGCGCAAGGCGCCCCGCGTCATAAACGGGCGGCGTGATGCTGAACAAATATCCTCTGTGGAAATACATTCTGATCCTGGCGGTGCTGGCGATCGGTCTGATTTATTCCGCTCCCAATCTTTATCCTGATGACCCGGCCATTCAGGTCAGCGGTGCCAGCACAGCACTGCAGGTCAATCAGGCTGATCTGGACCGTGTGAGCGCTGCGCTCAAGGAATCCGGGATCAACGTCAAGGCTGCCACGCTGGCTGCCGGTGGCAAGGGCGGGCTGATTCGCCTGACCAAGGCTGAGGATCAGTTGCCAGCCAAGGACGTCGTGCGCAAGGCATTGGGTGATGACTACGTCGTCGCGCTGAACCTGGCACAAACCACCCCGCAATGGCTGCGCAACCTCGCCGCGCACCCGATGAAGCTGGGTCTGGACTTGTCCGGTGGTGTGCACTTCCTGCTGGAAGTGGACATGGACAAAGCCCTCGACGCACGCCTGAAAGTCTACGAAGGCGACGTCAAGAGCCTGTTGCGTAAAGAGAAACTGCGCTATCGCAGCCTGCCGCAACTCGATGGTGCCATTCAGCTGGGCTTCAGTGATGAAGCGACCCGCGAACAGGCCCGTTCGATCATTCGCAAGAACTTCAACGATTTCGACATTGTTCCGGCCGACCTCAATGGCCAACCGGTGCTGCGTCTGGCGATGACCCCGGCCAAGCTGGCGGAAATCCGCGAATACTCCATCAAGCAGAACTTGACCACGGTACGTAACCGCGTCAACGAGCTGGGTGTTGCCGAACCGATCGTTCAGCGTCAGGGCGCCAACCGCATCGTGGTTGAGCTGCCGGGCGTGCAGGACACCGCAGAAGCGAAGCGTATCCTCGGCAAGACGGCCAACCTCGAGTTCCGTCTGGCGGCCGAGCCGGGTGCTTCGAAAGCCACTTCCGAATCCTTTGAGTTCCGTGAAGGCAATCGTCCAGCGGCACTGATCGAGCGTGGCCTGATCATCACCGGTGACCAGGTAACCGATGCCAAGGCTGGCTTTGGCGAGCATGGCACTCCGGAAGTGAATATTCGTCTGGACGGCCACGGCGGCGAGCTGATGAGCCGTGCGACCCGTTCGAACGTCGGTCGCAGCATGGCGGTGATCTTCATCGAGCAGCGTCCGGTCACTACTTACGTCAAGCAAGTGGTCAACGGCGTCGAGAAAGACGTGCCGGTTCAGACCTTCAAGGAAGAGAAGAAGATCATCAGCCTGGCGACCATTCAGTCGCCGCTGGGTGCGCAATTCCGTATCACCGGCCTGAATGGCCAGGGCGAATCGTCCGAGCTGGCGCTGCTGCTGCGTGCCGGTGGTCTGGCGGCGCCGATGTACTTCGCTGAAGAGCGCACCATCGGCCCGAGCCTGGGTGCGGACAACATCACCAAGGGTATCGATGCGTCGCTGTGGGGCATGCTGTTCGTCTCGCTGTTCATCATCGCCATCTACCGCTTCTTCGGCATCATCGCCACCGTCGCGCTGGCGGTGAACATGGTGATGCTGCTGGCCTTGATGTCGCTGCTGGGTGCAACGCTGACCCTGCCGGGTATCGCCGGTATCGTATTGACCATGGGTATGGCGGTCGACGCCAACGTGCTGATCTTCTCGCGGATTCGTGAAGAGATCGCCGCCGGCATGACCGTGCAGCGTGCAATCAACGAAGGCTTCGGCCGGGCATTTACTGCGATTCTCGACGCCAACCTGACAACACTGTTGGTCGGCGGCATCCTCTTTGCCATGGGCACCGGCCCGGTCAAAGGCTTCGCAGTGACCATGTCCCTCGGGATCTTTACCTCGATGTTCACGGCCATCATGGTGACCCGCGCGATGGTCAACCTGATCTTCGGCGGTCGTGACTTCAAGAAGTTGTGGATTTAAGGGGCTGCCATGTTACGTACAATCAACTTCATGGGCGTTCGCAACTTCGCGTTCGGCGTCACATTGTTCCTTACCGTGCTGGCCTTGTTCAGCGTCGCCACCAAGGGCATGAACTGGGGTCTGGACTTCACCGGCGGTACGCTCATCGAGCTGACCTACGAGCGTCCGGCCGACGTCACCAAGGTGCGTGAACAGCTGGTGACTGCCGGCTATCACGAAGCCATCGTGCAAAACTTCGGTGCGACCACCGATCTGCTGGTGCGTATGCCTGGCGAAGACCCGCAACTGGGGCACCAGGTCGCCGAGGCCTTGCAGAAGGTCGGTGGCGAGAACCCGGCAACGGTCAAGCGTGTCGAGTTCGTCGGCCCCCAGGTGGGTGAAGAGCTGCGCGACCAGGGCGGCCTTGGCATGCTGATGGCGCTGGGCGGCATCCTGATCTACCTGGCTTTCCGCTTTCAGTGGAAGTTTGCGGTCGGTGCGATCGTTTCGCTGATCCACGACGTGATCGTGACCATCGGTATCCTGTCGTTCTTCCAGATCACCTTCGATCTGACGGTACTGGCGGCGGTATTGGCGATCATCGGTTACTCGCTCAACGACACCATCGTGGTATTCGACCGGGTTCGTGAGAACTTCCGGGTCCTGCGCAAGGCCAACCTGATCGAGAACATCAACATCTCGACCACGCAAACCCTGCTGCGGACCATGGCGACGTCGATCTCCACCTTGCTGGCGATCGCAGCATTGCTGTTCTTCGGTGGCGACAACCTGTTCGGCTTCTCCATTGCCCTGTTCATCGGTGTGCTGGCGGGTACCTACTCGTCGATCTACATCGCCAACGTGGTGCTGATCTGGCTGAACCTGAGCACTGAAGACCTGATTCCTCCGGCGAATACCGAGAAGGAAGTCGACGACCGTCCATAACGGCCATCGTTTCCAGCTGTCAGCCGAAAAAGGCGCGAGTTGAACTCGCGCCTTTTTTTATGCTCCAAGGCTGGGAGAAGCGCGGACATGTTCCGCGGGTGATGGTCAGGAGGTTCATGTGAACAAGTCGATGCTGGTTGGTGCGGTATTGGGTGCTGTCGGTGTGACTGCCGGGGGTGCTGTGGCCACCTACAGCCTGGTTAAAGATAACGGTCCTGAGTACGCGCAAGTACTCGCTGTTGAGCCGGTGAAGACTCAAATCAAGACTCCACGTGAAGTGTGCAAGGACGTCACGGTCACCCGGCAAGCGCCGGTGAAAGATCAACACCAGATCGCCGGTACAGTGGTAGGTGCGCTGGCAGGCGGTTTGCTGGGTAACCAGATCGGCGGCGGCACTGGCAAGAAGATTGCCACGGTTGCGGGCGCGGTCGGTGGTGGTTATGCCGGTAACAAGGTTCAGGAGGGCATGCAGGAGCGTGACACCTACACCACGACCCAAACCCGTTGTAATACGGTGAATGACATCAGCGACAAGGTTGTGGGTTACGACGTGCGTTATTCGCTGGACGGCAAGGAAGGCAAGGTGCGCATGGATCGCGATCCAGGCAACCAGATCCCTGTGGATAAAGAGGGCAAGTTGGTCTTGTCGGAGAATCAGGCGGCTCAGTGAAGCGCTGAGGTCGGTTAAAAAAGAAGCACCCTGCGGGGTGCTTTTTTTGTGCCCGGGATTTATGCAGCACCGCAATCCCCTGTAGGAGCGAGCCTGCTCGCGAAAAACCCAAGGACGCCGCGTTTATCCAGAATTCCCGCGTTATCGTTGACGACCATCGCGAGCAGGCTCGCTCCTACAGAGGGTTGTGGTGTTTTTGAGGGATGAATTCCAGGCATAAAAAAAGCACCCTGCAGGGTGCTTTTTCTGTCGCGGGAAGCTTAGCGCTTCAGCGAGGCGGGCAGGTGCGGCTGGATGGCCGTCAAAACTGCCTTGAAGCATTTGGTGTTACCGGCAACGACGTGGCCTTTTTCAAGGAAGTCGTGACCACCGGTGAAGTCGCTCACCAGGCCGCCTGCTTCCTGAATCAGCAGGGCGCCTGCCGCCATGTCCCACTCGGACAGGCCCGACTCCCAGAACGCATCGAAACGGCCGGCGGCTACATAGGCCAGGTCCAGGCTCGCCGAACCGGCACGGCGGATGCCGGCAGTCTGGCCCACCAGGGCGCGGAACATGCCCAGGTAGTTGTCGAGGTTGTCCATCTGGTCGTCACGGAATGGGAAGCCGGTACCCAGCAGGGCGCCGTCCAGGCTGGTGCGGCCGCTGACGCGCAGGCGACGACCGTTCAGTTGAGCGCCGCGACCACGGCTGGCGGTGAATTCTTCCTGGCGAACCGGGTCCAGAACAACAGCGTGCTCAAGACGACCGCGGTATTTGCAGGCGATGCTGACAGCGAAGTGAGGAATGCCGCGCAGGAAGTTGGTGGTGCCGTCCAGTGGATCGATGATCCACAGGTACTCTTCGCCTTCGATGCCGGTGCCGGCGTGCAGGCCGGTTTCTTCACCCAGGATCGAGTGATTCGGGTAAGCCTTGCGCAGCGCGTCGATGATTTTCTGTTCGGCGGCGCGATCTACCTCGGATACGTAATCCTTGGCGTCTTTTTCGTCGACCTTGATGGTATCCAGGCGCTCGATGGAGCGGAAGATCAATTCACTGGCGCTGCGGGCGGCGCGCAGCGCGATATTCAGCATGGGCTGCATGGATGTGTCACCTAAGGTTGTTAAAGAAAGCCGGGCATTCTATCAGAAAGTTTCTACAGGAGAAGGACGACGTTCGCTTTCATGGCTTAACGGTAGGATGAGCTGTAAGATTCTGCTCCCGATTATTGTGTTCGAGAGCGCCTCCCTTGCTGCAAAACATTCGTGTCGTCCTGGTCAATACCAGCCATCCGGGCAATATCGGCGGGGCTGCGCGTGCCATGAAGAACATGGGCCTGTCGCGGCTGGTGCTGGTCGAGCCTCGTCTGTTCCCGCATCACGAAGCCGACGCCCGTGCTTCCGGTGCCGGTGACATCCTTGAAAACGCGCAAGTCGTCGCCACTTTGGAAGATGCCCTGGTCGGCTGCAATCTGGTGCTGGGCACCAGCGCCCGTGATCGTCGGATTCCATGGCCGCTGCTCGATCCCCGCGAATGTGGGGCGAAAGTGGTCGAGGAAGCCGGGCAGGGCGCGGAAATCGCCCTGGTGTTCGGGCGTGAAGATTCCGGCCTGACCAACGAAGAGCTGCAGCGATGTCATTATCACGTGCACATCCCCTCAGACCCTGAGTTCAGTTCGCTGAACCTTGGGGCGGCGGTGCAGGTGTTGAGTTATGAAGTGCGCATGGCCTGGCTGGCCGCGCAAGGTCAGCCGACCAAGGTCGAGAAGGAAGAAGTGGCTTCCGTCAAAAGCGCCGAGCTGGCAACGATGGATGAGCTTGAGCGGTTCTATGAGCACCTGGAGCAAACCCTGGTGAGCATCGAGTTTCTCGACCCGGAAAAGCCACGGCACTTGATGGCGCGCCTGCGCCGGTTGTACGGTCGCAGCTCGGTTAGCCGGGCGGAAATGAATATTTTGCGTGGCATCCTCACGGAAACCCAGAAAGCGGCCCGTGGTGAGCTTCTTAAGCGGAAGGATTAATGATGTTCGAGCGTTTGCGTGAAGATATCCAGAGTGTTTTCCATCGTGACCCGGCGGCGCGTAACGCTTTTGAAGTCCTGACGTGCTACCCCGGCATGCATGCGATCTGGATTCACCGTTTGTCGGCAATGCTGTGGCGTGCGGACCTGAAATGGCTGGCGCGGCTGGTGTCGAACTTCGGTCGCTGGTTGACCGGGATCGAGATTCATCCGGGTGCCAAGGTCGGGCGTCGCTTCTTCATTGACCACGGCATGGGCATCGTCATTGGCGAAACCGCTGAGATTGGCGATGACGTGACCATTTATCAGGGTGTGACCCTCGGTGGTACCAGCTGGAACAAAGGCAAGCGCCACCCGACGCTGGGTGATGGTGTCGTTGTCGGCGCCGGCGCCAAGGTGCTTGGCCCGTTCACTGTCGGTGCCGGTGCCAAGGTCGGCTCCAACGCCGTGGTGACCAAAGAGGTTCCACCGGGCGCTACGGTGGTGGGTATTCCGGGGCGAATCATCGTCAAACCCGACGAAGAACAGGACGCCAAGCGCAAGGCCATGGCCGAGAAAATCGGCTTCGATGCCTACGGCGTGACCGAAGACATGCCGGACCCGGTGGCTCGCGCCATCAATCAGTTGCTCGATCACCTGCAGGCAGTCGACGGTCGTCTGGAGGGCATGTGCGGGGCGTTGAAGGATCTGGGCAGCAATTACTGTGCGAAAGATCTGCCTGAACTGCGCGAAGAAGACTTCGCCTGTGTGAAGGACAAGGATCAGAGTCAGGCTAGCTGAACCGAGTCAATTTCATCGCGGGCAAACCCGCTCCCACAAGGTCTCCGGTGAGGCGCCGATTGTGTGAGCGCCCACAATCCCTGTGGGAGCGGGCTTGCCCGCGATGAACGATAACGCGCAATTGCTGGCTGTAACCGGTCAGCCTTTGCTATGATGCGGCCGCTCTTTTGCGGGTAAACCTGACTAAAGTACTAGGTCTTATAGTTGACTTAAATACTCGGGAATTGCATACTCGCCCCATTCCGAACTCCGTGGTAAACGTCCATGCGACTGACTACAAAAGGCCGATACGCTGTGACCGCCATGCTCGATCTGGCGTTGCACGCGCAGCACGGGCCCGTGTCCCTGGCCGATATCTCCGAGCGCCAAGGCATCTCCCTGTCCTACCTCGAACAGCTGTTTGCCAAGTTGCGCCGCAGCAATCTGGTGTCCAGCGTCCGCGGTCCGGGCGGTGGCTACCAATTGTCCCGCGACATGCAGGGCATCCAGGTCGCCCAGGTGATCGATGCGGTAAACGAATCGGTCGATGCAACCAAATGCCAGGGCCAGGGTGATTGCCATTCCGGTGACACTTGCCTGACTCACCACTTGTGGTGCGACCTGAGCCTGCAGATCCACGAATTTCTGAGCGGTATCAGCTTGGCTGACCTTGTGACTCGCCGTGAGGTGCAAGAAGTAGCCCAGCGTCAGGATCAACGCCGTTGCAACAGCAAGGCGCCACGCCTGGACAAGATTGAAGCGTCCGCCGTCGAATGACAGCCACAGAGCTAACGGCGCGCCAGCCAGCCTGATTTAGGAGATAGTCCATGAAATTGCCGATTTACCTTGATTACTCTGCGACTACCCCGGTTGATCCGCGTGTCGCGCAAAAGATGAGTGAATGCCTGCTGGTCGACGGAAACTTCGGTAACCCGGCGTCCCGTTCCCACGTGTTCGGCTGGAAAGCTGAAGAGTCCGTCGAAAACGCCCGTCGTCAGGTGGCCGACCTGGTCAACGCCGACCCGCGTGAAATCGTCTGGACCTCTGGCGCCACTGAGTCCGACAACCTGGCAATCAAGGGTGCGGCACATTTCTACGCCACCAAAGGCAAGCACCTGATCACCACCAAGATTGAGCACAAGGCTGTCCTCGACACCATGCGCCAACTGGAGCGTGAAGGCTTCGAAGTCACCTACATCGAGCCTCGCACCGATGGCCTGGTCACGCCTGAGATGATCGAAGCCGAATTGCGCGACGACACCATCCTGGTGTCGGTCATGCACGTGAACAACGAAATCGGCACCATCAACGACATCGCAGCGATCGGCGAACTGCTCCGTTCCAAGGGCATCCTGTTCCACGTCGACGCCGCTCAGTCCACCGGCAAGGTCGAAATCGACCTGCAGAAACTGAAAGTCGACATGATGTCGTTCTCCGCCCACAAGACCTACGGTCCTAAAGGCATCGGCGCCCTGTACGTAAGCCGCAAGCCGCGTGTTCGCATCGAAGCGACCATGCACGGCGGCGGTCACGAGCGCGGCATGCGTTCGGGTACCCTGGCGACCCACCAGATCGTCGGCATGGGTGAAGCTTTCCGTGTGGCCAAGGAAGACATGGCTGCCGAGAACGTGCGCATCAAAGCCTTGAGCGACCGTTTCTACAAGCAGGTCGAGCATCTGGAAGAGCTGTACGTCAACGGCAGCCTGACTGCCCGCGTTCCGCACAACCTGAACCTGAGCTTCAACTACGTTGAAGGCGAGTCGCTGATCATGGCGCTCAAGGATCTGGCGGTTTCGTCCGGTTCGGCCTGCACCTCGGCATCGCTGGAGCCTTCGTACGTACTGCGCGCCCTGGGCCGCAACGACGAACTGGCACACAGCTCGATCCGCTTCACCTTCGGCCGCTTCACCACCGAAGAAGAAATCGATTACGCCGCGCAGAAAGTTTGCGAGGCCGTTACCAAGCTGCGCGCTCTGTCGCCGCTGTGGGACATGTACAAAGACGGTGTCGACATTTCGAAAATCGAGTGGGCGGCACACTGATTTCAAGTCGCCGCGAACCGGCCCCGCGAACTTCGGTTACGGGGCTCAAAGAGCGACTCTCTGATGAGTGAGGATTAAGAATCATGGCTTACAGCGAAAAGGTCATCGACCACTACGAAAACCCGCGCAACGTCGGCAAGATGGACGCGCAGGATCCTGATGTCGGCACCGGCATGGTCGGCGCGCCGGCTTGCGGCGACGTCATGCGCCTGCAGATCAAGGTCAACGACGCCGGCATCATCGAAGATGCCAAGTTCAAGACCTATGGCTGCGGTTCGGCTATCGCTTCCAGCTCCCTCGCCACCGAGTGGATGAAAGGCAAGACCCTGGACGAAGCAGAAACCATCAAGAACACTCAGCTGGCTGAAGAACTGGCCCTGCCGCCAGTGAAAATTCACTGCTCCGTACTCGCTGAAGACGCTATCAAAGCGGCCGTTCGCGACTACAAGCAGAAGAAAGGCTTGATCTGATTTTCGAGTTTTGGCGACGAGTAAGGAGTCACCGATGGCTATCAGCATGACAGAAGCGGCTGCTCGACACGTGCGGCGCTCCCTCGACGGGCGCGGCAAAGGTGAAGGGATTCGTCTGGGTGTTCGCACCACAGGCTGTTCCGGCCTTGCCTACGTGCTGGAGTTTGTCGACGAGGTGGTTGCAGAGGACCAGGTGTTCGAAAGTCACGGCGAAAAAGTGATCATCGACCCGAAAAGCCTGGCCTATCTGGACGGCACCGAGCTCGATTTCGTCAAGGAAGGGTTGAACGAAGGCTTCAAGTTCAACAACCCCAACGTACGCGGTGAATGTGGCTGCGGCGAAAGCTTCAACATCTGAGGCTTGCCGTGGGTACTCCTTGTCACTTCGCTTTATTTGAGCTGCAACCGAGTTTCGATCTGGACCTCGATCAGCTGGCTACGCGCTACCGTGAGTTGGCGCGCAGCGTTCATCCGGACCGTTTCGCTGATGCTTCCGAGCGTGAGCAGCGGCTGGCGCTAGAGCAATCCGCGAGCCTCAACGAGGCCTACCAGACGCTCAAGAATCCGCCCAAGCGCGCGCGTTACCTGCTCGCCTTGAATGGTGGCGAGCTGCCGCTGGAGGTCACGGTGCATGATCCGGAGTTTCTTCTGCAACAGATGGAGTTGCGTGAAGAGCTCGAAGACCTGCAGGACAGCGCCGACCTCAATGGGGTTGCCGTCTTCAAGCGTCGCCTGAAAGCTGCCCAGGATGAACTGAACCAACGCTTCTCGGCTTGCTGGAACGATGCCGCGCAACGTGAACAGGCCGAACGCCTGATGCGGCGCATGCAGTTCCTCGACAAGCTCACCTACGAAGTGCGCCAGCTGGAAGAGCGCCTCGACGATTAACCCAGTGCCGCTCCGGTCGCACGCCTGATATACAGATAAGTCCTGATAACGATGGCCCTACTGCAGATCGCCGAACCCGGCCAAAGTCCTCAACCGCACCAGCGTCGTCTGGCTGTGGGGATCGACTTGGGCACTACCAATTCGCTGGTCGCTGCATTGCGCAGTGGTCTTTCCGAGCCGCTTGCCGACGCAGAGGGGCGGGTCATCCTGCCGTCTGCCGTGCGCTATCACGCTGATCGCGTCGAAGTGGGCGAGTCCGCCAAACTGGCGGCCGCTACCGATCCCCTGAACACTGTGCTGTCGGTCAAGCGCTTGATGGGTCGTGGTCTGTCCGACGTCAAGCAATTGGGCGACCAGCTGCCGTACCGCTTTGTCGGCGGCGAGTCGCACATGCCGTTCATCGACACGATCCAGGGCCCGAAAAGCCCGGTCGAAGTCTCCGCCGATATCCTCAAGGTCCTGCGTCAGCGCGCTGAAGCGACCCTCGGTGGCGAACTGGTCGGTGCGGTGATCACCGTTCCGGCCTATTTCGACGATGCGCAGCGTCAAGCGACCAAGGATGCGGCCAAGCTGGCCGGTCTGAACGTGCTGCGTTTGCTCAACGAGCCGACCGCAGCCGCTGTGGCTTACGGCCTGGACCAGCATGCCGAAGGCCTGGTCGCCATTTACGACCTGGGCGGCGGTACCTTCGATATTTCGATTCTGCGCCTGACCGGCGGTGTTTTCGAAGTGCTGGCCACTGGCGGCGACAGTGCCCTGGGCGGCGATGACTTCGACCATGCCATCGCTGGCTGGATCATCGAGAGCGCCGGCTTGTCCGCCGATCTCGATCCGGGCGCGCAACGCAATTTGCTGCAAACCGCCTGTGCCGCAAAAGAAGCGCTGACCGGTGCTGCGGCTGTCGAAGTCACGTATGGCGACTGGAAAGCCGAGCTGACCCGCCAAGCGTTCAATGCGCTGATCGAGCCGATGGTTGCGCGCAGTCTGAAAGCCTGCCGCCGCGCTGTTCGCGATTCCGGTATCGAACTGGAAGATGTGCATGCCGTGGTCATGGTCGGTGGTTCGACTCGCGTTCCCCGCGTACGCGAAGCCGTCGCCGAAGCCTTTGGCCGGCAGCCCCTGACTGAAATCGACCCGGATCAAGTGGTCGCCATTGGTGCTGCGATCCAGGCCGATACCCTGGCCGGCAACAAGCGTGACGGCGGCGAATTGCTGCTGCTGGACGTGATTCCGTTGTCCCTGGGGCTGGAAACCATGGGTGGCCTGATGGAGAAGGTGATTCCACGCAATACCACCATCCCCGTCGCTCGTGCACAGGACTTCACCACTTATAAAGACGGCCAGTCGGCCATGGCGATCCACGTGTTGCAGGGCGAGCGCGAGCTGATCAGCGACTGCCGCTCCCTGGCACGCTTCGAGCTGCGCGGTATTCCAGCGATGGTTGCCGGTGCAGCGAAGATTCGCGTGACTTTCCAGGTCGATGCCGACGGTCTGCTCAGTGTCTCGGCTCGCGAGCTGGGTTCGGGCGTTGAGGCGAGCATCCAGGTCAAGCCGTCCTACGGCCTGACCGACGGCGAAATCGCCAAAATGCTCAAGGACTCGTTCCAGCACGCCAATGATGACAAGGTTGCCCGCGTGCTGCGTGAGCAGCAGGTCGATGCCCAGCGCCTGATCGAAGCGGTGCAGGCTGCTCTGGAAGCTGACGGCGAGCGTTTGCTCGACGCCGAAGAGCGCATGGTCATCGATGCGCAGGTGCAGGAACTGACTGAACTGATGAAAGGTACCGATGGTTATGCCATCGAGCAGCAGACCAAGCGTCTGTCGCAAGTGACCGATGCCTTTGCTGCCCGCCGCCTGGACTCGACGGTGAAAGCCGCGCTGGCGGGGCGCAACCTGAATGAGATTGAGGAATAACGATGCCGCAGGTCATTTTTCTGCCACACGAGAAGTTCTGCCCTGAAGGCATGGTAGTCGAGGCCGAACCCGGCATCTCGATTCTCGAACTGGCCCACGAGCACCACATCGAGATGGAAAGCGCTTGCGGTGGCGTTTGCGCCTGCACCACCTGCCACTGCATCATCCGCGAAGGTTTCGACTCGCTGGAAGAGGCTGATGAGCTGGAAGAAGATTACCTCGACAAGGCCTGGGGTCTTGAGCGTGAGTCCCGCCTGGGGTGTCAGGCCAAGGTCGGTACCGAAGACCTGACCGTCGAAATTCCGAAATACTCGCTCAACCACGCAGCCGAAGCGCCGCATTGATTCAAGGAATTGTCATGAGTCTCAAGTGGACTGATGTGCTGGAAATCGCCATCCAGCTGGCTGAAAGCAAGCCCGATGTGGACCCTATGTCGGTCAACTTCGTCGATCTGCGCAAATGGGTGATGGAATTGCCCGAGTTCGACGACAAGCCTGAGCATTGTGGCGAGAAGATCCTGGAGGCCATTCAGGCCCACTGGATCGAAGAACGCGACTGAGCCACGCTGCAGGTTAGGCAATACCCAAGAACCCGCGTATAATTCGCGGGTTTAATTTTTCGCAAATTACCGTTTCTGGAGTTACACCATGGCTGTTCAACGTACTTTCTCCATCATCAAGCCTGACGCCGTTGCTAAAAACGTGATCGGCAAGATCACCACTCGCTTCGAAGACGCTGGCCTGCGCGTTGTAGCTTCGAAACTGAAGCAACTGTCCAAAGCCGAAGCCGAAGGCTTCTACGCTGAGCACAGCGCTCGTGGTTTCTTCGGTGACCTGGTTGCCTTCATGACTTCCGGTCCGGTTGTCGTTCAGGTTCTGGAAGGCGAAAACGCTATCGCTCGCAACCGTGAGCTGATGGGCGCTACCAACCCTAAAGAAGCAGCTCCTGGCACCATCCGTGCTGACTTCGCTGAATCGATCGACGCCAACGCTGTTCACGGTTCGGACTCCGAAGCCGCTGCTGCTCGCGAAATCGCATACTTCTTCGCAGCTACTGAAGTAACCACTCGCTAAGCATTGGCTTAAAGAGTGAAGGTGAATCCATGACTACATCGACTGTAAAAACCAACCTGCTGGGGCTGACTCAACAGGAAATGGAAAAATTCTTCGACTCAATCGGGGAGAAGCGTTTCCGTGCCGGTCAGGTAATGAAATGGATTCACCACTTTGGCGTCGATGATTTCGACGCCATGACGAACGTCAGCAAGGCCTTGCGCGAAAAGCTCAAGGCTGTTGCTGAGGTCCGTGGTCCGGAAGTGGTCAGCGAGGACATCTCCAGCGACGGCACCCGTAAGTGGGTGGTGCGCGTGGCGTCCGGCAGCTGCGTCGAGACCGTGTACATTCCCCAGGGCAAACGCGGCACCTTGTGCGTTTCGTCCCAGGCAGGCTGTGCCCTGGATTGCAGTTTCTGCTCCACCGGCAAGCAAGGCTTCAATAGCAACCTCACCGCCGCCGAAGTCATCGGCCAGGTGTGGATTGCCAACAAATCCTTTGGCAGCGTCCCGGCGACCGTCGACCGTGCCATCACCAACGTGGTGATGATGGGCATGGGTGAGCCGCTGCTGAACTTCGACAACGTCATCGCTGCCATGCACCTGATGATGGATGACCTGGGCTACGGCATTTCCAAGCGCCGTGTGACCCTGTCGACCTCCGGTGTGGTGCCGATGATCGATGAGCTGTCCAAGCACATCGACGTCTCCCTGGCGTTGTCCCTGCACGCACCGAATGACGCATTGCGTAACCAATTGGTGCCGATCAACAAGAAATATCCGCTTAAGATGCTCCTCGAGTCGTGCCAGCGCTACATGTCGTCCCTGGGCGAGAAGCGCGTGCTGACCATCGAGTACACCTTGCTCAAGGACGTCAACGACAAGGTCGAGCACGCGGTCGAGATGATCGAGTTGCTGAAGAACATTCCGTGCAAGATCAACCTGATCCCGTTCAACCCGTTCCCGCATTCCGGGTACGAGCGGCCGAGCAACAACGCTATTCGCCGGTTCCAGGATCAGCTTCATCATGCCGGCTTCAATGTCACCGTCCGCACCACCCGTGGTGAAGACATCGACGCCGCCTGTGGTCAGTTGGTAGGGCAGGTGCTGGATCGCACCCGTCGCAGCGAACGTTATATCGCCGTGCGTGAACTCAGCGCCGACAACGATATGGCGCAGAACGCCGCGAAATAACCAAGAGAGGATCTCTATGTCCCTGCGCTTTGCGCTGCTTTTGCTGTTGGCCAGCCTGTGTGCTGGCTGCGTGCTTTCGGGCGATTACAACCCGATGAAGACCAGCAAAGGCCGTGATGAAGCGCGGGCCGCCTATGTGCAACTGGGCATTGGTTACCTGCAGCAAGGCATGACCGAGCGCGCCAAGGTCCCGTTGAAAAAAGCGCTGGAACTCGACAGCGCCGACCCTGATGCCAATGCTGCGCTGGGGCTGGTGTTTCAGGCCGAAATGGAGCCCGAGCTGGCCGACGAGCATTTTCGCAAAGCGCTGGCTTCTCGTCCCGCCGACGCGCGAATCCTCAATAATTACGGCAGCTTTCTGTTCGAGCAAAAACGCTATAAAGAAGCCTACGAGCGCTTCGAGCAGGCCGCCGCCGATACCCTGTATCCTGAGCGTTCGCGAGTGTTCGAGAACCTGGGCATGACGGCTTCAATGCTCGGCCAGCGTGAGTTGGCCCAGCAGCAACTGGAAAAAGCCTTGCGTTTGAACCGCCAACAACCACGCGCATTGCTGGAAATGGCTGAGTTGTCTTACGAAGACAGGCATTATGTGCCCGCGCGTGACTATTACGACCGTTTTAGCCAGCTCACAGAGCAAAATGCACGTAGTCTATTGCTCGGCGTTCGGCTGGCAAAAGTGTTTGAAGATCGCGACAAGGCAGCCAGTTATGGCCTGCAATTAAAACGACTCTATCCCGGTACACCGGAATATCAGCAATACCTGTCGGAGCAATGATGAAAGCGGCGCATCCCGAAGTTGTAGCAGCGAATCGCGTTAACCCCGGTGAGACCTTGCGCCAGGCCCGCGAAAGCAATGGCTGGTCGCTGGCCGAAGTGGCTCTCAAGCTCAACCTCACCGTCAATTCCCTGAGCAATCTGGAAGCCGGTGAGTTCGACAAGCTGCCTGGGCACACCTTCGCCCGTGGCTATATTCGCGCCTATGCCAAATTGCTCGGCATGGACCAGGCCGTTCTGGTTCAGCAATTCGACCAATCCACCGGTACCGACTCCCAAGGCAGCAGCGTACATAGCCTGGGTCGAATCGAAGAGCCGGTGCGGGTTTCCCATACCATTTTGCGCATCGTCAGCCTGTTGTTGCTGGTGGCGGTGATTGGCGGTGGGTTTGTCTGGTGGCAGGATCAAACCTCGTTGCGCACCAAGGACCTGATCGGCCTCACTCCGGAACACGTTGAAGTCGAAGGCGCCGATGGCACCACCCAGATTCATCCGCTGGATGAGCCGGAAGACCAGGCTGTGGCGCAAGGGCAGGCCGAAGGCGAGACTGCTCTGGCATTGCCGCAGGCCGAAACCTCGGCTGAGGTGCCGGCTGAAACCCCGGCAACCGCACCCGCTGCTCCGACTGCTACAACGCCTGCCGCGCCTGCGCATAATGCCGCCCCGGTTGTCGCCACACCGGCCACGCCAGCCCCTGCAGTCCCTGTCGTTCCAGCGCCGGTCGTGACTGCCCCGGTCGTGCCGAGCACGCCAGCACCCGCCCCGGTGGCTGCGGCTCCTGTTGCCGGTCAAGGCCAGGTGCAAATTCAGTTCACGGCTGATTGCTGGACGCAAGTGACCGACGGTGGCGGTAAAGTGCTGTTCAGTGGTCTCAAGCGTAAAGGCGACAATGTTTCCGTCAGCGGCAAACCGCCGTTCGCTGTACGTCTGGGTTATGCCCGTGGCGCGCAGGTCAATTACAACGGTCAGGCGGTTGATGTTGCTCCGTTCACCAGTGGCGAGACTGCTCGCCTGAAGTTGGGTCAATAAGTCATGCACGGCGAATCTCCAATCAAACGTCGCGAATCGCGCAAGATCTGGGTCGGTAACGTTCCTGTTGGCGGCGATGCGCCCATCGCTGTGCAGAGCATGACCAACAGCGATACCAACGATGTCGCGGCCACCGTTGCCCAGATCAATCGTCTGGAAGCGGCCGGTGTCGACATCGTGCGGGTTTCCGTCCCGGACATGGACGCTGCCGAAGCGTTCGGCAAGATCAAGCAACTGGTCAAAGTGCCGTTGGTTGCCGACATCCACTTCGATTACCGGATCGCATTGCGCGTAGCCGAACTCGGTGTCGACTGCCTGCGAATCAACCCGGGCAACATCGGTCGTGAAGACCGCGTGCGCGCAGTGGTCGATGCCGCCCGTGATCGCGGGATTCCGATCCGCATCGGCGTCAACGCCGGTTCCCTGGAAAAAGACCTGCAAAAGAAATACGGCGAGCCGACCCCGGCTGCACTGGTCGAATCGGCCTTGCGCCACGTCGAGCACCTTGAACGCCTGAACTTCCAGGACTTCAAGGTCAGCGTGAAAGCCTCCGACGTGTTCATGGCCGTCGAAGCCTACCGCCTGCTGGCCAAGGAAATCGTCCAGCCGCTGCACCTGGGCATCACCGAAGCCGGTGGTTTGCGTTCCGGCACAGTGAAATCTGCCGTGGGCCTCGGTATGCTGCTCGCCGAAGGGATTGGCGATACTATCCGCATCTCGTTGGCGGCCGACCCGGTCGAGGAAGTGAAGGTCGGCTACGACATTCTCAAATCCCTGCACCTGCGTTCCCGTGGCATCAACTTCATCGCCTGCCCGAGCTGCTCGCGGCAGAACTTCGATGTGGTCAAGACCATGAACGAGCTGGAAGGGCGTCTCGAAGACTTGCTGGTGCCGCTGGATGTCGCGGTCATCGGATGCGTGGTCAACGGTCCGGGTGAAGCCAAGGAAGCCCATATCGGCTTGACTGGCGGCACGCCAAACCTGATCTACATCGACGGCAAGCCGTCGCAGAAACTGACGAATGACAATCTGGTGGATGAGCTTGAACGCTTGATCCGCCAGAAAGCGGCCGAAAAGGTCGAAGCTGACGCTGCCGTTATTGCGCGCGGCTGACGAACGAATTTAAGGATTTATAGTGAGCAAGTCTCTGCAAGCCATTCGTGGCATGAACGACATCCTGCCCGAACAGACGCCCCTGTGGCGTCATTTCGAAGGCACCGTTTCGCGTTTGCTGGATAACTACGGTTACAAGCAGATCCGCATGCCGATCGTCGAGTTCACCGAGCTGTTCAAGCGCTCCATCGGTGAAGTGACCGACATCGTCGAAAAAGAGATGTACACCTTCGACGACCGTAACGGCGATTCCCTGACTCTGCGTCCTGAAGGCACGGCAGCGTGCGTGCGTGCAGTGCTCGAGCACGGCATCACTGGCGGTGGCCAGGTACAGAAGCTCTGGTACATCGGCCCGATGTTCCGCCACGAGCGTCCGCAGAAAGGCCGTTATCGCCAGTTCCACCAGATTGGTGTCGAAGTGTTCAACCTCGACGGTCCGGACATCGATGCCGAGCTGATCGTGCTGACCTGGCGCCTGTGGGGTGAGCTGGGCATCCGTGATGCGGTCAAGCTCGAGCTCAACAGCCTGGGCACCAGCGAGTCCCGTGGTCGTTATCGCGAAGCACTGGTCGAGTTCCTGTCCGGGCATCTGGACAAGCTGGACGAAGACAGCCAGCGCCGCCTGAAGACCAATCCGCTGCGGGTCCTGGACACCAAGAACGCCGACACACAGGCGATTCTGGTCGATGCGCCGAAGATGGCCGACTACCTCGACGATGAGTCTCGCATGCACTTCGAGGGCCTCAAGGCTCGCCTGGACGCCGCCGGCATTCCTTATGTGATCAACCCGAAGCTGGTTCGCGGGCTGGACTACTACAGCAAGACCGTTTTCGAATGGGTCACCGACAAACTCGGCGCCCAGGGCACCGTGTGTGCCGGTGGTCGTTACGACGGCCTGGTCGAGCAGATGGGCGGCAAGCCTACTGCCGGCGTCGGTTTCGCCATGGGCATCGAGCGTCTGGTGCTGTTGCTGGAAACCCTGGAGCAGATCCCGGCTGAGATCGCCCGTCAGGTCGACGTCTACCTCTGCGCCTTCGGCGAAGAAGCCGAACTGGCCGGCCTGGCCCTGGCAGAACGTGTGCGCGATCAATTACCCAACCTGCGTCTGCAAGTGAATGCCGGCGCCGGCAGTTTCAAAAGCCAGTTCAAGAAAGCCGACAAGAGCGGTGCGCTGTATGCATTGATCCTCGGCGACGACGAGATGGCCCAGCAAGTGGTAGGTTTCAAACCCCTGCGTGGCCAGGGCGAACAACAAAGCATTGCCTGGGATGCGCTTGCGGATCACCTGGCCACCTGCGTCGTGCAGGGTTGAAGCTGTCTTAAACAGCCGAATTAGCGATTAAGGAGTATTGGGGTGTCGAGTACCGAAGACGAAAATTTGGCGGATTTGAAGGATTGGTGGTCACGCAACGGCAAGCCCCTGGTCACTGGTGGCCTGTTGGCGCTGGTCATCGTGTTCGGCTGGCAGGCGTTCCAGAAGTATCAGAGCAACCAGTCGCAAGGCGCCTCGATGCTCTATCAGCAATTGCTGGAAACCACGCTGACGCCTGACGGCAAGCCTGATGCGGCGCGTGTTTCCGATCTCGCCGGCAAGCTCAACAGCGAATTCGCCGGCAGCGCCTACGCGCAGTACGGCAGCCTGTTCGTGGCGAAAGTCGCGGTCGACAGCGGCAAGCTCGATGACGCAGCCAGCGAACTGAAAGCCATTGTTGCCAAGCCTGCCAACCCGGCGCTGGGCGAAATCGCCCGTCAACGCCTGGCCCAGGTGCTGGCCGCGCAGAACAAGGTCGATGAAGCCCTGAAACTGCTCGAAGGCGATGCCGACAAGGCGTTCCTGGCCACTCGTGAAGAACTCAAGGGTGACCTGCTGGTGCAGTTGGGTCGTACCGATGAAGCACACGCGGCGTATCAAAAAGCCAAGGCGGCACTGTCGGATGAAGCGGCGGTCGGTGGCCTACAAATCAAGCTGGACGACCTGGCCAAAGGGGATGCGTGACGTGATCCGTTGGAAACATGCAGCATTGCTGGCCCTGGCCATTCTGGCCGCGGGTTGCAGCAGCAACAGCAAGAAAGAATTGCCACCGGCCGAGTTGACTGACTTCAAAGAAGAAGTGGTCCTGCAGAAACAGTGGAGTCGTTCGATCGGTGACGGTCAGGGCGAAACCTACAACATGCTGGTACCAGCAGTCGAAGGCGATACCATCTATGCCGCCGACGTGACCGGTGTGGTGATGGCACTGGATCGCAGCAACGGCGACGTCAAGTGGAAGAAAGATCTCGAACTGCCTGTTTCCGGCGCCGTTGGTGTAGGTTACGGTCTGCTGACGATTGGTACGACCAAGGGTGAAATCGTTGCCCTCGACGCCATCAACGGCGAAGAGAAATGGCGCGCTCGCGTGTCCAGCGAAGTTCTTGCACCACCTGCCAACAACGGCGACGTTGTGGTGGTTCAGACCCAGGATGATCGTCTGATCGGTCTGGATGCCGCGACCGGCAACCAGCGCTGGTTGTATGACAGCACACCTGCGGTGCTGACCCTGCGTGGCACCAGTGCGCCGATCGTAACCAACCGCCTCGCGGTGGCTGGCCTGTCGACCGGTAAAGTGGTTGCTCTGGATATTTCCAACGGCGTGCCGGTGTGGGAACAGCGTGTAGCGGTCCCGCAAGGTCGTTCGGAACTGGAGCGTGTTGTCGACATCGACGGCGGCTTGCTGCTGTCCGGCGGTACTTTGTATGTCGCCAGCTACCAGGGTCGCGTTGCGGCACTGGACCTGGAAAGCGGTCGTCAGCTCTGGCAGCGTGATGCTTCCAGCTATGCCGGTGTCGCCCAGGGTTTCGGTACCGTGTATGTGAGCCTGTCTTCGGGCACCGTTGAAGGCGTCGACGAGCGTTCCACCACCGCATTGTGGAGCAACGACTCGCTGGCCCGCCGTCAACTGTCGGCTCCGGAAGTGTTCTCCAGCTACGTTGCAGTCGGTGACCTGGAAGGTTACCTGCACTTGCTGAGTCAGGTGGACGGTCGTTTCGTCGGCCGCGAGCGCATCGACAGCGACGGCCTTCGCGCTCGTCCGCTGGTGGTGGGTGACACGATTTATGTATATGGCAACAGCGGCAAACTGGAAGCCCTGACCATTAAGTAAAGGTTTGACTATGCTTGGGGTTAATCCCCAAGCGGCCCCGTTTTGCGGGGCTCGCAGCGCTTACAGGCGCTGCCCCGAGCACCAGCCGCTGCCTCGCAGCGGCTTTTGTATTTTCTGAAATAACGAAGTGGAGAGCCGCATGGTTCCCGTAATCGCCCTGGTGGGCCGACCGAACGTCGGCAAGTCCACCTTGTTCAACCGCCTGACCAGGACTCGCGACGCCATCGTCGGCGACTTGTCCGGTCTGACCCGTGATCGCCAATACGGTGAGGCCAAGTGGCAAGGGCGTTCCTACATTCTGGTCGACACCGGTGGTATCTCCGGTGACGAGCACGGTATGGACGAAAAAATGGCCGAGCAGTCGCTGCTGGCCATTGAAGAAGCGGATGTTGTTCTGTTCCTGGTAGATGCCAAGGCCGGTTTCACCGCCGCCGACCAGATGATCGCCGAGCATTTGCGCAAACGTAACAAGCGTTCCTACGTGGTTGCCAACAAGGTCGACAACATCGACCCTGAAATGGCCCGCGCCGAATTCGCTCCGTTGGGCATGGGCCACGCGATTCCGATCGCCGGTGCTCATGGCCGTGGCATCACCCAGATGCTGGAAATCGCCCTGAGCGACTTCCCGAAAGACGAAGAAGAGCCGGAAGAAGGCGAGGAAGAGATCGTTGCCGAAGGCGAGGAAGCCAAGCGCATTCCTGGCCCAAGCGAAAAAGACGGAATCAAGATCGCCATCATCGGCCGTCCGAACGTCGGCAAGTCGACCCTGGTCAACCGCATGCTCGGTGAAGACCGGGTCATCGTCTACGACCAGCCCGGCACCACCCGTGACAGCATCTACATCCCGTTCGAGCGTAACGACGAGAAGTACACACTGATCGACACCGCGGGTGTGCGCAAGCGCGGCAAGATCCACGAAGAAGTCGAAAAGTTCTCCGTGGTCAAAACCCTGCAAGCGATCAAAGACGCCAACGTGGTGATCTTCGTGATGGACGCCCGCGAAGGCGTGGTCGATCACGACCTCAATCTGCTGGGCTTCGCCATTGAGTCGGGTCGGGCACTGGTTATCGCGATCAACAAGTGGGACGGCATGACGCCGAGCGAGCGCGACTTCGTGAAGGTCGAGCTGCAGCGTCGACTGTTCTTCGTTGACTACGCCGACATCCACTTCATTTCGGCACTGCACGGCACGGGCGTGGGCAACCTCTACGCATCCGTACAGAATTCGTTCAAGTCCGCAGTCACCCGCTGGCCAACCAACCGCCTGACCCAGATTCTGGAAGATGCAGTTGGCGAGCACGCGCCGCCGATGGTCAACAACCGCCGGATCAAGCTGCGCTATGCGCACTTGGGTGGTGCCAACCCGCCGATCATCGTGATCCACGGTAACCAGATCGAGAAAGTACCGAAGTCGTATGTGCGCTATCTGGAGAACACTTACCGCCGTGTCCTGAAACTGGTCGGTACGCCGATCCGTATCGAGTTCAAGGGCGGCGAGAACCCGTACGAAGGCAACAAGAACTCGCTCACCGACCGCCAGGTCAACAAGAAGCGTCGCTTGATGTCACACCACAAGAAGGCCGACAAGAAACGCCGCGACAAGCGTTGAT
This sequence comes from Pseudomonas sp. Sample_22, assembly GCF_004307635.1. Classification (NCBI taxonomy): domain Bacteria; kingdom Pseudomonadati; phylum Pseudomonadota; class Gammaproteobacteria; order Pseudomonadales; family Pseudomonadaceae; genus Pseudomonas; species Pseudomonas sp. Sample_22. The sequence goes on along the minus strand of NZ_RCNY01000083.1, from coordinate 63,972 downwards.
TCAGGCCAGCCCACACATATGTGTGTGGGCACTCTGTGGCGAGGGAGCTTGCTCCCGCTCGGCTGCGCAGCAGTCGCAAAAACAGTCGATGCGTTTAATCTGAGCATTCTCGGTTGCTGATCTTGGGACCGCTTCGCGGTCCAGCGGGAGCAAGCTCCCTCGCCACAGGTTTGGTGGTGATCAATTGAAGAAGGGCGTCTTTAAGGCGCCCTTTTTCATGCCTGCCGTTTGGGCTATCCTCGGGCTCTCCCGCGCCGTCGTAGAGCCGGGTGTAGAGCAGGGAATCACCGATGATCACCAGCAAGCTGCCGAATGTCGGCATCACTATCTTCACTCAGATGTCTCAGCTCGCGGCGCAAACCGGGGCCATCAATCTGTCCCAGGGTTTCCCTGATTTCGCTGCCCCGCAGGCCCTGTGCGATGCAGTCGGGCGTCACGTTGCCAATGGGCATAACCAGTATTCACCGATGACCGGGCTGCCCGCACTGCGTCAGCAAGTGGCGGCGAAGATTGCTCGCAGTTATGGCGTGCATGTCGATGCCGACAACGAAGTGACCATCACTCCTGGTGCTACCCAAGCGATCTTCTGCGCGATTCAGGCCGTTATCCACAGCGGCGACGAAGTGATCGTTTTCGATCCGTGCTACGACAGTTACGAGCCGTCGGTGGAGCTGGCCGGTGGTCGTTGCGTGCATGTGCAGCTCGGACTGAATGACTTCTCTATCGATTTCCAGAAACTGGCTGAAGCCATTACGCCGCGCACGCGGATGATTGTGCTGAACACTCCGCACAACCCGAGCGGCGCGTTGATCAACCGTGCCGAGCTGGATCAGCTGGCGAATTTGATCCGTGATCGCGATATCTATCTGGTCAGCGACGAAGTCTATGAACACTTGGTGTTTGACGGCGTACCCCACGTCAGTGTGCTCAATCATGAAGAGCTGTATCAACGTGCGTTTGTGGTCAGCTCGTTCGGCAAGACCTACCACGTTACCGGCTGGAAAACCGGCTATGTAGTCGCGCCACCGGCGCTGACGGCGGAGCTGCGCAAGGTTCACCAATACGTGAGTTTCTGCGGTGTGACGCCGCTGCAGTACGCATTGGCTGATTTCATGGCCGAGCAGCCGCAACACGTCGAAGAGCTTCCGGCGTTCTATCAGGCCAAGCGCGACCTGTTCTGCGATCTGCTTTCGCCGTCGCGCTTCAGTTTCACCCGGGTAGCCGGCACCTATTTCCAGTTGGTTGATTACTCGCAGATTCGTCCGGATCTCAATGACGTCGAGATGGCGTTGTGGATGACCCGAGAGCATGGCGTGGCGAGTATTCCGATCTCGGTGTTCTACCAAACGCCCCCCGTCGGCCAACGCTTGGTGCGGCTATGTTTTGCCAAACGCGAGGAGACCCTGCGTGAAGCAGCGGAAAAACTATGCGTGATCTGAGTGCTCTGCCGAATCTGACCGTCGCGCTGATCCAGACGACGTTGGCTTGGCATGATCGCCAGGTCAACCTGGAGCATTTCGAGCGATTGCTGGAGCAGGCCCGCGGAGCTGACTTGATCATCCTGCCGGAAATGTTCACTACCGGTTTCTCCATGGAATCGCAAACCTTGGCCGAGCCGGAAAATGGCCCGACCAGCCAGTGGCTACGAACTCAGGCGGCGAAGCTAGAGGCGGTTATCACCGGCAGCGTGATCGTGCAGGCGGCCGATGGCAGCCACCGCAATCGTCTGTTGTGGGCGCGGCCGGACGGTGAAGTGTTGCATTACGACAAGCGCCACCTGTTCCGCATGGCCGGTGAGCACAACCACTACACGCCGGGTGAGCGTCAGGTGCAGTTCGAGCTCAAGGGCTGGCGCGTGCGGCCGCTGATTTGCTATGACCTGCGCTTCCCGGTGTGGAGCCGCGATGCTCAGGATACTGACCTGCTGCTCTACACCGCCAACTGGCCGGGGGCACGTCGTCAGCACTGGAATCGGTTGTTGCCGGCACGGGCGATCGAGAACCTGTGCTACGTGGCGGCGGTGAATCGCATCGGCACCGATGGCAAGGGTTTCGCGTATACCGGCGACAGTCAGGTGCTGGATTTCCAGGGCGAGACGTTGCTCAGTGCGGGGGAGGCGGATGGGGTGTTCACGGTAGTGCTGGATGCGGCGGGACTGGCGGCGTATCGGCAGCGGTTTCCGGCGAATCTGGATGCGGACACTTTCGAGTTCACCTGATATTGACAGATCGTTTCCAAGCTCTACGTGGGAATGCAGCCTTGGACGCTCTGCGTCCCATTTCTGCAGCCGGAACGCGGAGCGTCCCTTGAAGCATTCCCACGCAGAGCGTGGGAACGATCAACAACCCCCGGTACCTTTCGATCGT
>NZ_RCNY01000083.1:0-61596 GCF_004307635.1 Pseudomonas sp. Sample_22 | reverse complement strand
GCATTCCCACGCAGAGCGTGGGAACGATCAACAACCCCCGGTACCTTTCGATCGTACCCACGCTCCGCGTGGGAACGCAGCCCGGGACGCTCTGCGTCCCATCTCCGCAGCTGGAGCGCGAAGCGTCCCTTGAGGCATTCCCACGCAGAGCGTGGGAACGATCAACAACCCCCGGTACCTTTCGATCGTACCCACGCTCCGCGTGGGAACGCAGCCCGGGACGCTCTGCGTCCCATCTCCGCAGCTGGAGCGCGAAGCGTCCCTTGAGGCATTCCCACGCAGAGCGGGGGAACGATCAACAAACAAGCAGACAAAAAAAGGCCCCGAGGTTCACACCCCGGGGCCTTTTGCATTGCAGCGAAGGTTTACGCCGCTTTCGCTTCCGGCTGGCTCAGCGAACGGTTCAGCGCGCTGAACAGTGCCTTGAAGCTGGCGGTGGTGATGTTCTCATCGATACCCACGCCGTGCACCGCACGTTCACCGTTTACACGCAGTTCGATGTAGGCCGCCGCCTTGGCATTGGTGCCCGCGCCGATGGCGTGTTCGTTGTAGTCCATGATTTCCACAGGAATCGGCAGGCCGGCCACCAACGCTTCCAGCGCGCCGTTGCCCTTGCCGCGCCAGTGCAGGTTGGTTTCACCCTGACCTTTGCTGGCCACTTCCACTTCGACGGCGCTGTTGCCGTTTTCTTCCTGCAGGCGATGGCTGACCAGCGCGTACGGGGTGTTGGCTTGCAGGTACTCGCTGTGCAGCAGGGCGTGGATCTGCTGGGCAGTCATTTCCAGGCCCAAGCGGTCGGTTTCACGCTGCACCACCTGGCTGAACTCGATTTGCATGCGACGCGGCAGGCTGATGCCGTATTCCTGCTCCAGCAAGTAGGCGATGCCGCCCTTGCCCGACTGGCTGTTGACGCGGATCACCGCCTCGTAGCTGCGACCGATATCGGCCGGGTCGATCGGCAGGTATGGCACTTCCCACAATGCATCGGATTTCTGCTGGGCGAAGCCCTTGCGGATTGCATCCTGGTGCGAACCGGAGAACGCGGTGTGCACAAGGTCGCCAACGTACGGATGACGCGGGTGTACCTGGATCTGGTTGCACTCTTCGACGACTTTGCGCACGCCATCGATGTCGGAGAAATCCAGTTGAGGGTCGAGACCCTGGGTGTACATGTTCAGGGCCACGGTCACGAGATCGACGTTACCGGTGCGCTCGCCGTTGCCGAACAGGCACCCTTCGACACGGTCGGCGCCAGCCATCAGGCCCAGTTCGGTGGCGGCTACGCCAGTACCACGGTCGTTGTGGGTGTGCAGGCTGATGATCACGCTGTCACGACGGTTGATGTGACGGCCGAACCATTCGATCTGGTCGGCATAGATGTTCGGGGTCGCGCATTCGACGGTGGCCGGCAGGTTGAGGATCATCTTGTGCTCAGGCGTCGGGTTCCAGACCTCGATCACCGCATCACAGACTTCCTTGGCGAACTCCAGCTCGGTAGCGCTGAAGGTTTCCGGGGAGTATTCGAATGTCCACTCGGTTTCAGGCTGCTGGGCGGCGTATTTGACGAACAGCTTGGCCGCGCTGACGGCGATTTCCTTGATCCCGTCCTTGTCCTGATTGAAGACAATGCGGCGGAAGGAAGGGGAGGTCGCGTTGTACAGGTGAACGATGGCTTTCTTCGCGCCACGCAGAGATTCGAACGTGCGCTCGATCAGGTCTTCACGGCCCTGGGTCAACACCTGGATGGTGGTGTCGTCCGGGATGTGGTTGCCTTCGATCAGGGTGCGGACGAAGTCGAAGTCGGTTTGCGAGGCGGCCGGGAACGACGCTTCGATTTCTTTCACACCGACTTGCACCAGGGTTTTCCAGAAGCGCAGCTTCTTGACGGCGTCCATCGGTTCGATCAGCGACTGGTTACCGTCACGCAGGTCGGAGCTGCACCAGATCGGCGCGCTGGTGATGGTCTTCGACGGCCAGGTGCGGTCCGGAATGTCGATGGTCGGGAACGCGCGGTATTTCGAAGACGGGTCTTTGAGCATGCTCATCGGGAAATCCTTATTGTGTGGGCCGAAAAAAGGCGGCCTGCCGGTGGATCAAAAGTTCTTGGGGTAACGCTTGGGACGAGGCGCCGCGATTCAGCCCGGCAGTCGCGCGCTGACGAGGCACAAACTGCGGTGCTGGCGGAGCTGAATGAGGGTGTGAGAGGTTTTCATGCCTTCAACCCTAACCTTGGGGGTGAAGGATGGCAAGCGGTCGAAAAAAATTGAGAGGAATCCTCGCTAGCGCATCTTTATCGAGATTATATTGCGTTGATTCGCGTTGTTCTTTTGCTTGTTTGCGCAAGGTTTGGTCGATGCGCAATCGCCTGTGGTGCTGAAAGCTCCTGTAGGAGCGAGCCCTGCTCGCGATGGACGTCATCGATAACGAGCCATGCCTGAATGGTCGCGGTGCCTAAGCGTTTTTCGCCAGCAGGCTGGCTCCTACAGGGATTGAGGCGTATCCGGCACAAATTACTAAGGCTGAAATGCCCCAATGAAAATCGCTGGATCCACCCGCGCATCATTCAGGCTGATATTCCAATGCATGTGCGGCCCGGTTGCGCGGCCAGTCGCTCCGACTTTGCCGACCACTGCGCCGCGAGCCAGTTGCTGGCCGACCTTCACGTCGATCTTCGACATGTGACAGAACATGCTGATGAAGCCCTGACCGTGATCGACGAACACGGTGTTGCCGTTGAAGAAGTAATTGCCGAGCAAAATCACCTTGCCCGCCGCCGGGGTCTTGATCGGTGTGCCTGCGCCCACCGCGAAATCCAGGCCGGAATGGGGATTGCGTTCTTCACCGTTGAAGAAGCGGCGCACGCCGAACTTGCTCGACAGCGGGCCGTTGACCGGTTTATCCAGCAGCAGGTTGCTTGGGGTGTTCGGGCTGAAGGTGCGATAGGCGGCAATCTGCTCGGCGAGTTCACGCTCGATGCGCTTGAGATTCTCCGGGTCCGGATTGACCTGCTGGGTGTTTTTCAAGGTGATGCGCTGTTCCGGGTATTTCTTGTTGCCGACAGTGAATTTCAGGTCGCGACCGCCGCTGCTGATGGATTGGGCACCCGGCTTGACCGTCAACGGCACGCCAACGATGGCCAGCCAGTTGTTCTGCTCCTTGACCACCAACACCGGTTTGCCCTGATAGCTGGCTTTCGGTGCTTGTGCCGCAACTCCCAGGTCGACGACGGCCACGCCGCCTGGCACCGGTTTGTTCAACAGGCGCGTGATGTAGCTGTCGGCATGGGCATTGAAGGTCAGGCACAACAGCAGCAGCGAAGCAAAAAAACGCGGCATGGATCAGTCCAGTAGAGAAAGGGTGACGGGTGTCAGGTGATTGTCTTCGACCCGCACTTGCAGTTCACCTTCACCGAGCTTGGCCTTGAGGCGCTGACCCGTATGGGTTTGCTTGGCGCTGCGGATCGCGTTGCCGCGTTCGTCGAGCAAAATGCTGTAGCCGCGGCCGAGGGTCGCCAGAGGGCTGACCACGTGCAACGTCTGCATCTGGCTTTGTAACTGCAAGCGGCGGCTTTTCAGACCCTCGCGGATGGCGCGGGGCAGGCGTTCGGCAAGGCTGTCGAGGCGTTGGCGCAGCATCGCCAGTTGCCGGCCGGGATGTTGCCCGGCGAGGCGGGTTTCCAGGCGGATCAGTCGCTCGCGTCGGGTGTTGAGGCTGCGTTCAAACGCGCGACGCATGCGCATGTCCAGATCATCCAGGCGTTGCGCTTGCTGACGCAGGCGTTCGCCCGGATGGCGCAGACGGCGAGAGATGCCTTCCAGGCGCAATCGATCACGCATCAGCCGGTCGCGCATGCGCATCACCAGTCGGCGATGCAGGCTTTCGACCCGGCGCACCAGGTCGCTGGAGTCCGGTGCCAGCAGTTCGGCGGCGGCGGATGGCGTCGGCGCGCGAACGTCGGCCACGAAGTCGCTGATCGAGACGTCGGTTTCATGGCCAACGGCGCTGACAATGGGCGTCACGCAGGCATCCACGGCGCGGGCCACGGCTTCTTCGTTAAAGCACCAGAGGTCTTCCAGCGAGCCACCGCCCCGGGCCAGGATCAACGCGTCGAAGCCACGGGCATCCGCCAGCTTCAGGGCGCGGACAATCTGTGCCGTCGCTTCGCGGCCCTGTACGGCGGTGGGAATCAGCGTCAGTTGCACTTGCGGCGCACGGCGGCGGAATACGCTGATGATGTCGCGGATCACCGCTCCGGTCGGCGAGCTGATGATGCCAATACGTTGCGGGTGCGCCGGCAATGGCACTTTACGTTCGGCACTGAACAAGCCTTCGGCGCTGAGTTTTTCCTTCAAGGCATCGAAGGCCAGGCGCAGCGCGCCGTCACCCGCTGGCTCCACGGTGTCGAGTATCAGCTGGTAATCGCCGCGTCCTTCGAACAACGAAACTTTGCCGCGCACCTTGACCGCCAGGCCGTCCTTCAACGCTTGGCGCACTCGCGCGGCGTTCTGCCGGAACAGCGCGCAACGCACTTGGGCGCCGCTGTCCTTGAGGGTGAAGTAGACGTGGCCGGAGGCAGGACGGGCGAGGTTGGAGATTTCGCCTTCGACCCAGATGTTGCTGAACACATCTTCGAGCAACACCCGCGCGCGGCCGTTGAGCTGGCTGACGGTGAGGACTTCGCGGTCCAGGCCGAGTCTTGCAAAGGGATCTTTAATCATGGGGCGCAGTTTAAAGGCATTTGGTGGGCAATCTCCATGATCCGGCATAAATCCGTTGTGGAAGGTTTTTTTGTGGCAGCGAGTTGGCTCGCACAGGGTTAAAGTCGTCAGCGGTAATCAAGGATGACAAGGGGAATGAGCGTGGTTGAGTTGTTGACCCAATGGCCATTCGGCGCCATGGACTGGTTGATCATCGGCGCGGGCATCGCCCTGGCCTACATCGTATTCGGCATCGCCGGTTTCGGTACGGCGCTGGTCGCCGGGCCGATTCTGATTCTGTTCATGCCATTGTCGAAAATCGTGCCGCTGTTGGTGTTGCTGGATTTTGTCGCGGCGTTCGGCAACCTGTTGCCCTCGCGACGGGATGTGGCGAAACCGGAGTTGCTGCGGTTGCTGCCGTGCATGGCGCTGGGCTGCACCCTCGGGGTGATTTTCCTGCTGAACCTGAAATCCGATCTGTTGCTGCTGCTGATGGGGGTGTTCATCAGCGCCTACGCGGTCTACAGCCTGTGGATAAAAGTCCGACCGGAACAGTTGTCCGCCGCGTGGGCGGCGCCGATGGGGACAGTGGGCGGGATGTTCGGCGCGTTGTTTGGCAGTGGCGGTTTCTTGTATGCGATCTACCTGAACAGTCGGCTGCCCAAGGATGAAGCGCGGGCGACGCAAAGCGCGCTGATCAGTTGCAGCACCGTGGTGCGCTTGAGTCTGTTTGCGGTCGCAGGCGTGTATGCCGAACTGCCATTGCTGGTGTTGGCGCTGTGTCTGCTACCGGCAATGGCGCTGGGGTTGTGGATTGGCCGACGGCTGACCAAGCGCTTGTCCCGCGAGGCGTTCGTGCGGTTGGTGACCTGGTTGGTGCTGGCCAGCGGGATTGCCTTGATCGGGCGTTACCTCAGCACCTGATGCGCGGCGCTCTTGTAGGAGCATGGCTTGCCCGCGATAGCGATCTCACGGACGCCATCGCGGGCAAGCCTTGCTCCTACAGGAAAGCAACATGTGTCAGCTCAGTATCAATCGTTGTACTGGCTTAGCAACCGCTCAAGCCGCGCGCTAAGGCGTCGTTTGATTTCGGTTTCGATGTGCGGTGCGAAGTCGTCGATCACGTCTTGCATGATCAGTTGCGCGGCGGCGCGCAGTTCGCTGTCGAGGTACAGCAGCGCATCGCCGTTCTTCTCGGCACTTGGCGCTGGTTGAGCGGCGGGCCTGGGGGGAGGTGTCGGTGCGATGGTCGGCGCAGGTTCGCTGACGGTGTCGAACAACATTGGGATCTGTTCCTGGTCACCGTCCTCGACCGTGTCGGTCAGCAGCGGTGGTTGCAGGTTGTCATCGCCGAGCAATTGGCGGATCGACTCAAGGTCGTCCAGCAGATGCGCGGACTTTTGCAGCGGTTTTGGAGTGTCCATCGGAATGCTCAGAGTCGCTGTAAACGGTGATCTTGCAGAGGATAGCCCTGTTCGCGGTAGAAACGGAAACTCTCCCGCGCGGCCGCTTTGATCGTCGGATCTTCAACCACCACTTCCGCCACGCGGGCGAAGCGCTGGGCAAAGGCCGGGACTTTCAGGTCGAGGTTGACCAGCAGGTCCTGATGCTGACCGCAGTCGTCACCCAGACCCAGGACAATCAAACCGTCCGATTCACTTTCAGCAGGGCCGTGGGGCACAAAGCTTTCGCCCTTGAAGGCCCACAGGCGTGCATCGAGATCATCACGCTGGGCGGCGTCGCTGCAATGCAGGTAGACGCGGTGGCCCATGCGCCAGGCTTTTTCGGTGAGCTTGCAGGCGAAGTCCAGGCGTGCCGAAGGATCGGCACTGGGCAGGATGTAAAAGTCGACTTTGGTCATTGCGGTTCCTGAGCCGGGGCGGCGTCAGCCGAAGCGACGCCGCCCAGGTTCATTGGTTTCAGGCTTTGGCGCGATCCAGCAGGTATTGGGTCAGCAGTGGAACCGGGCGGCCAGTGGCGCCCTTGTCCTTGCCGCCGCTGGTCCAGGCTGTGCCGGCGATGTCCAGGTGTGCCCAGTTGAGGTTCTTGGTGAAGCGCGACAGGAAGCAGGCCGCGGTGATGGTGCCGGCTTTCGGGCCGCCAATGTTGGCGATGTCGGCAAACGGGCTGTCCAGTTGTTCCTGGTATTCATCGAACAGCGGCAGTTGCCAGGCGCGGTCGTCGGCAGCCTGGCCGGCGCTCAGCAGTTGGCCGATCAATTCGTCGTTGTTGCCCAGCAGGCCCGAGGTATGGGAGCCCAGGGCAACCACGCAGGCGCCGGTCAGGGTGGCGATGTCGATCACCGCTTGCGGCTTGAAACGCTCGGAGTAGGTCAGGGCATCGCACAGCACCAGACGGCCTTCGGCGTCGGTGTTGAGGATTTCCACGGTCTGGCCGCTCATGGTGGTGACGATGTCGCCCGGACGCGACGCGTTGCCGCTCGGCATGTTCTCGGCGCACGCCAGGATGCACACCAGGTTGATCGGCAGCTTCAGTTCGAGCACGGCACGCAGGGTGCCGAACACGCTGGCGGCGCCGCCCATGTCGTACTTCATTTCATCCATGCCGGCACCTGGCTTGAGGCTGATGCCGCCGGTGTCGAAGGTGATGCCTTTACCGACCAGCGCATATGGCTTCTCGGATTTCTTGCCGCCGTTGTATTGCATGACGATCAGGCGTGGCGGCTGGGCGCTGCCCTGGCCTACGGCGTAGAACGAACCCATGCCCAGGGCCTTGATCTTCTTCTCGTCGAGGACTTCGACTTTCAGATCCTTGAATTCCTTGCCGAGGTTTTTCGCCTGCTCGCCGAGGAAGGTCGGGTGGCAGATGTTCGGTGGCAGGTTGCCCAGGTTACGGGTGAAGGCCATGCCGTTGGCGATTGCGGTGGCGTGGGTCACGGCGCGCTGGACTTCAGCCTGGGCGGCCTTGATGGTCAGCAGGGTGATTTTCTTCAGGGCACGCGGTTCGGCTTTCTGGCTCTTGAACTGATCGAACTGATATTCGCCGTCCACCAGGGTTTCGGCCAGCAGACGGGTCTTGCCGTAGCTGTCGCGGCCCTTGACCACAACTTCGTCCAGGGCCAGCACGGCGTCGCTGCCGCCCAGGCCTTTGAGGGTGTTGAGGATGCCGGCGATGGTTTTGCGGAACGGACGGTCGCCCAGCTCTTCATCCTTGCCCACGCCCACCAGCAGCACGCGTTCGGCTTTGAGGTTCGGCAGGCTGTGCAGCAACAGGCTTTGGCCAACTTTGCCCGCCAGGTCGCCGCGCTTCAGAACGGCGCTGATGGCGCCACCGCTGAGTTCGTCGAGTTGTTTGGCGACGGCGCCGAGCTTGCGGCCTTCGCTGACGGCAACCACCAGGGTGGCGGTCTTCAACGTTTCCGGGTTAACGCTTTTTACAACCAGTTCCATGTCCGGGTCCCTGAATTTGATAGTCAACACGCAAGCGCTCGACAAGTGTGTATGTCGCTCGCCTATAAATAGAAAGGCGCCGGTCGTGACCGGCGACGAAGGCCGCAGTTTGAACCTCGCTACCGGCGCCTGACAACCCTCGGTTGTACGATCTTCAGCGCTTTGACAGCCTGCTCGCGCGGTGCGAAGTGACAGGCGCGATCAATCACAGGATAATGCGCCATCTTTTTTTCGGCGGCTCTGCATTAGAGCTGTCTGATATGTTTGCTTGTTTGGCCGCCTTAGCCTGACAACCCTGGAGTGTCTGGTTTGATCGTCTTCCGTTATCTATCCCGCGAAGTCCTGTTGACCTTGAGCGCCGTCAGCGCCGTGCTGCTGGTCATCATCATGAGTGGGCGCTTCATCAAATACCTCGCCCAAGCCGCTTCGGGTCAACTGGATCCGGGGTCGCTGTTCCTGATCATGGGCTTTCGCCTGCCGGGCTTCCTTCAACTGATCCTGCCATTGGGCCTGTTCCTCGGGATTCTGCTCTCTTACGGTCGCCTGTACCTCGAGAGTGAAATGACCGTGCTTTCGGCCACCGGCATGAGTCAGCAGCGCCTGTTCCGCATGACCCTGTTTCCAGCCACGCTGGTGGCGCTGGTCGTGGCATGGTTGAGCCTGAGCCTGGCGCCACAGGGTGCCAATCAGTTTCAACTGTTGCTCAACAAACAGGACGCCCTGACCGAGTTCGATACCCTGGAGCCGGGCCGTTTCCAGGCGCTGCGTGACGGCACCCGGGTGACCTACACCGAACAGTTGTCGGATGACCGCATCAACTTGGGCGGCGTCTTCATTTCGCAGAAAAACATCAGTTCCGACAAGAAGGATCGCGGGATCTCCGTGCTGGTGGCTGAGAAGGGCCGCCAGGAAATTCGCCCCGACGGGAACCGTTACCTGATTCTCGACAATGGCTATCGCTACGACGGTAACCCAGGGCAGGCCGATTACCGGGCGATCAAGTACGACGAGTACGGTGTGTTGCTGCCCAAGCCGGATGTCAGTGACGAAGTGACCGACCGCGACGCGATGACCACCACCTCGTTGCTCGGCAGTGACGACATTCGCTCCCGTACCGAACTGCAATGGCGCCTGTCCCTGCCATTGCTGGTGTTTATCGTGACCTTGATGGCGGTGCCGTTGTCGCGGGTCAATCCGCGCCAGGGTCGTTTCCTCAAGTTGTTGCCGGCGATTCTTCTGTATATGGCTTACCTGACCATCCTGATTGCCGCTCGCGGCGCGCTCGAAAAGGGCAAGATTCCACCTGCGCTGGGCTTGTGGTGGGTGCACGGGATATTCCTGGCCATTGGCCTGGGCCTGCTTTATTGGGAGCCTCTGCGCTTGAAGATGGCGAGTCGCCGCAGCGCGCTGGAGGTGGCCCGTGGTTAAGCTCGATCGCTACATCGGTAGCAGCGTATTCATGGCGATCCTTGCGGTATTGGGGATCATTCTTGGCCTGGCAACCCTGTTTGCGTTCATTGACGAGATGAGCGATGTCAGCGATACCTACACCCTGGTCGACGTGCTCAGCTATGTGTTGCTGACGGCGCCGCGGCGTCTGTATGACATGTTGCCGATGGCGGCACTGATCGGCTGCCTGATCGGCCTCGGCAGCCTGGCCAGCAACAGTGAACTGACCATCATGCGCGCGGCTGGCGTATCGATCGGGCGGATCGTTTGGGCGGTCATGAAGCCGATGCTGGTACTGATGCTGGTGGGGCTGCTGATTGGCGAGTACGTCGCGCCGGCAACCGAAAGCACCGCTCAGGCCAACCGTTCGCTGGCTCAGGGCAGTGGCGATGCGCAGAGTGCCAAGCATGGCCTGTGGCACCGTCAGGGTGACGAGTTCATTCACGTCAACTCCGTGCAGCCCAACGGCTTGCTGTATGGCGTGACCCGCTATCGCTTCGATGATCAGCGCCACATGCTGTCTTCCAGCTTCGCCAAGCGTGCGGAGTTCGACAAGGATCACTGGCAGCTGAGCGACGTCACCACCACACTGTTCCACGAAAAGAGCACGGAAGTGGTCAGTACGCCGGTCGAGCGCTGGGATGTGGCGTTGAGCCCGCAGCTGCTGAGCACCGTGGTCATGGCGCCCGACTCGCTGTCGATCACCGGCCTGTGGGGTTACATCCACTATCTGGCGGACCAGGGCCTGAACAATGGTCGCTACTGGCTGGCATTTTGGGTCAAGGTGTTGCAGCCACTGGTCACCGCCGCCCTGGTATTGATGGCCATCTCTTTCATCTTCGGCCCATTGCGCTCGGTGACCCTCGGTCAGCGAGTGTTCACCGGTGTACTGGTGGGGTTCACCTTCCGCATCGCCCAGGATTTGCTGGGGCCTTCGAGCCTGGTGTTCGGTTTCTCGCCGCTGTTTGCGGTGCTGGTGCCGGCCAGTGTCTGTGCCCTGGCCGGGCTCTGGCTGTTGCGTCGCGCCGGTTGATGGCAGCCTCTTGCTGATCTCGCTGATGATAAAAAACGCCCCTGTCGCAAGACCGGGGCGTTTTTGTACAGGCCGTCCGGCCTGCAAACGTGACGCTTGCACCGGGGATCAGGTACAATTCCCGGCTATTTTTCGGCGGGCTATGCCTGCAGCCTTTTTGAGTGTTGATCCGTGAGTGATTTGAGTCATATCCGCAATTTCTCCATCATCGCCCACATTGACCATGGCAAGTCGACGCTGGCCGATCGCTTCATCCAGATGTGCGGCGGCCTGGCCGAGCGTGAAATGGAAGCCCAGGTACTGGATTCCATGGATCTTGAGCGTGAGCGCGGGATCACGATCAAGGCCCACAGCGTTACTCTGTATTACAAAGCCCGCGATGGCATCACCTATCAGCTGAACTTCATTGATACCCCGGGCCACGTTGACTTCACCTACGAAGTCAGCCGCTCGCTGGCAGCCTGTGAAGGCGCACTGCTGGTGGTCGATGCCGGTCAAGGCGTTGAAGCGCAGTCGGTTGCCAACTGCTACACGGCCATCGAACAGGGCCTGGAAGTGATGCCGGTGCTGAACAAGATCGACCTGCCACAGGCCGATCCGGACCGTGTCAAAGAAGAAATCGAAAAAATCATCGGCATTGATGCCACCGACGCGGTCACTTGCTCTGCCAAGACCGGTCTGGGCGTCGATGAAGTGCTTGAGCGTCTGGTCACCACCATTCCTGCGCCGACCGGCAACATCGAAGATCCGCTGCAAGCGTTGATCATCGATTCCTGGTTCGACAACTACCTGGGCGTTGTCTCCCTGGTGCGTGTGCGTCACGGCCGGGTGAAGAAGGGCGACAAGATTCTGGTCAAGTCCACCGGCAAGATCCACCTGGTGGACAGCGTCGGCGTATTCAACCCGAAACACACCGCTACCGTTGACCTGAAGGCCGGCGAAGTAGGCTTCATCATCGCCGGGATCAAGGACATTCACGGCGCGCCAGTGGGCGATACCCTGACCTTGAGCTCGACGCCGGACGTCGACGTACTGCCAGGTTTCAAGCGCATCCAGCCGCAGGTCTACGCCGGTCTGTTCCCGGTCAGCTCCGACGACTTCGAAGATTTCCGCGAAGCGCTGCAAAAGCTCACCCTGAACGACTCGTCGCTGCAGTACACCCCGGAAAGCTCCGACGCCCTGGGCTTCGGCTTCCGTTGCGGCTTCCTCGGCATGCTGCACATGGAGATCATCCAGGAGCGCCTGGAGCGCGAGTATGACCTGGACCTGATCACCACCGCACCGACAGTAATCTTCGAGCTGCTGCTCAAGACCGGTGAGACGATCTACGTCGATAACCCGTCGAAACTGCCGGACTTGTCTTCGATCGAAGACATGCGCGAGCCGATCGTGCGTGCCAACATTCTTGTGCCGCAAGAGCACCTGGGTAACGTCATTACCCTGTGCATCGAAAAACGCGGCGTGCAGGTCGACATGCTGTTCCTCGGCACCCAGGTTCAAGTGACCTACGACCTGCCGATGAACGAAGTGGTGCTGGACTTCTTCGATCGCCTGAAATCCACCAGCCGCGGCTATGCTTCGCTGGATTATCATTTCGATCGTTACCAATCGGCTAGTCTGGTGAAACTGGACGTGCTGATCAACGGCGACAAGGTCGATGCCCTGGCGTTGATCGTGCACCGTGACAATGCGCACTACAAAGGTCGCCAGTTGACCGAGAAGATGAAAGAACTGATTCCGCGGCAGATGTTCGACGTGGCAATCCAGGCCGCCATTGGCGGGCAGATTGTGGCGCGGACAACCGTCAAGGCGCTCAGAAAGAACGTATTGGCCAAATGCTACGGTGGTGACGTCAGCCGTAAGAAAAAGCTGCTGGAAAAGCAAAAGGCCGGTAAAAAACGCATGAAGCAGGTCGGTAACGTGGAAATTCCACAAGAAGCCTTCCTTGCCGTGCTCAGGTTGGATAGTTAGGTCCTATGTCACTAAATTTCCCGCTGTTGCTGGTCATCGCCGTGTTCGTCTGCGGCCTGTTGGCGTTGCTTGATCTGTTGATCCTGGCGCCGCGTCGGCGTGCCGCCATTGCCTCCTATCAGGGCAGCGTCAGCCAGCCGGACAGGGTGGTTGTCGAAAAGCTGAACAAAGAACCGCTGCTGGTTGAATACGGCAAGTCGTTCTTCCCGGTGTTGTTCATCGTGCTGGTGCTGCGTTCGTTCCTGGTGGAACCGTTCCAGATTCCTTCCGGTTCGATGAAGCCGACCCTGGACGTTGGCGACTTCATTCTGGTGAGCAAGTTTTCCTACGGGATCCGCCTGCCGGTGATCGACAAGAAAATCATCGAAGTCGGCGAGCCGCAGCGCGGCGATGTGATGGTGTTCCGCTATCCGAGCGATCCGAACGTCAACTACATCAAGCGTGTAGTGGGCCTGCCGGGGGATGTAGTGCGTTACACCGCCGACAAGCGCTTGTTCGTCAACGGCCAGTCGATTGCCGAGCAATTGGTCGGCTCCGAGCCGGGCACGCTGGGCAGTGCCGAGCTCTACAAGGAAAAACTCGGCATCGCCGAGCACCTGATCCGCAAGGAAATGAGCCGCTACCGCGCCGCACCGGATCGTTCCTGGACGGTGCCTGCCGGGCACTACTTCATGATGGGCGACAACCGCGACAACTCGAACGACAGTCGCTACTGGGATGATCCGAGCATTCCCAAGGATCTGCTGGGCATGGTTCCCGACAAGAACATTGTCGGCAAGGCCTTTGCAGTCTGGATGAGCTGGCCGGAACCCAAACTCAGTCACCTGCCGAATTTCTCGCGGGTTGGCCTGATCAAGTAATCAAACACGGCGCTGTTGAACACAGCGCCGAATGCATTTCTGGAACCGGCACAATCGGCGCCAGATGCATGAAGCCAATGATATTCAGGACGTTATTTTTGAACACAGCGTTAATTGTCCCAGGCCTGCGCCAAATTCCGGCGATGGCGGTGGAATCCAACCACGAACTCAGCGTGGGTAAACCGTGAGCGTCTCCTTAAGCCGTCTCGAGCGTCAGCTCGGCTACACCTTCAAGGATCAGGAACTGATGGTCCTGGCCCTGACTCATCGCAGCTTTGCCGGGCGCAACAATGAGCGCCTGGAATTCCTCGGTGATGCCATCCTCAATTTCGTTGCAGGCGAAGCGCTGTTCGATCGCTTCCCGCTGGCCCGCGAAGGTCAATTGTCGCGTTTGCGCGCGCGTTTGGTGAAAGGTGAGACCCTGGCCGTACTGGCTCGTGGTTTCGATCTGGGCGAGTACCTGCGCCTGGGTTCCGGTGAGCTGAAGAGTGGCGGATTCCGTCGCGAATCGATTCTGGCCGATGCCCTGGAAGCACTGATCGGTGCGATCTATCTGGATGCCGGCATGGAAGTGGCGCGCGAGCGCGTGCTGGCCTGGCTGGCTGGAGAATTCGAAGGCCTGACGCTGGTCGACACCAACAAAGACCCGAAAACCCGCCTGCAGGAGTTCCTGCAGTCCCGTGGTTGCGAACTGCCGCGTTACGAAGTGGTGGATATCCAGGGTGAACCGCATTGCCGGACGTTCTTCGTCGAATGCGAAATCATCTTACTGAATGAAAAAAGCCGAGGTCAGGGTGTGAGTCGTCGTATTGCCGAACAGGTAGCGGCCGCCGCAGCACTGATTGCCCTGGGTGTGGAGAATGGCAATGACTGATACAAACGCAACTCGCTGTGGCTATGTTGCCATCGTCGGCCGTCCCAACGTGGGCAAGTCCACGCTGCTGAACCACATCCTGGGTCAGAAGCTGGCGATCACTTCGCGCAAACCGCAAACCACCCGCCACAACATGCTCGGTATCAAGACCGAAGGTGACGTGCAAGCGATCTACGTCGACACCCCGGGCATGCACAAGGGTGGCGAGAAGGCCCTGAACCGCTACATGAACAAGACCGCTTCGGCGGCGTTGAAAGACGTCGACGTGGTGATCTTCGTGGTCGACCGCACCAAGTGGACCGACGAAGACCAGATGGTCCTCGAGCGCGTGCAGTACGTCACCGGCCCGCTGATCGTGGCGCTGAACAAGACTGACCGCATCGAAGACAAGGCCGAGCTGATGCCGCACCTGTCCTGGTTGCAGGAACAGCTGCCGAACGCTCAGATCATTCCTATCTCGGCCCAGCACGGTCATAACCTTGATGCCCTGGAGCGCGTGATCGCCGATCACCTGCCGGAAAACGATCACTTCTTCCCGGAAGATCAGATCACCGACCGCAGCAGCCGTTTCCTCGCCGCCGAACTGGTACGCGAGAAAATCATGCGCCAGATGGGCGCCGAGCTGCCGTACCAGATCACCGTCGAAATCGAAGAGTTCAAGCAGCAGGGCAAGACTCTGCACATCCATGCCTTGATCCTCGTCGAACGTGACGGCCAGAAGAAAATCATCATTGGCGACAAGGGCGAGCGCATCAAGCGTATCGGCACCGAGGCGCGCAAGGACATGGAGCTGTTGTTCGACTCCAAGATCATGCTCAACCTGTGGGTCAAGGTGAAGGGTGGTTGGTCCGATGACGAGCGCGCTTTGCGTTCGCTGGGTTACGGCGACTTGTAAATCAACACGGGGCGACTGTGGGAGCGGGGCCTCTGTGGCGAGGGCGCTTGCTCCCGCTCGACTGCGAAGCAGTTGTAATCCCTGCCATTGTGTTTTCCCTGAAACACTGAGGTGCACGGTTTTGGGGCCGCTTCGCAGCCCAGCGGCAGCAAGCTCCCTCGCCACAGTGGATCTCCAGAGTTTCGAAAACTGATGTCAAGCAGCCCGCCTCCCGCCCAACCCGCCTACGTCTTGCACTCCCGCGCCTACCGCGAAAGCAGCGCGTTGGTCGACTTCCTCACGCCGCAAGGTCGGTTGCGGGCGGTGTTGCGCAGTGCGCGGGGCAAGGCCGGGACATTGGCGCGGCCGTTCGTGCCGCTGGAAGTCGAGTTCCGGGGCAGGGGCGAGCTGAAGAATGTCGGGCGCATGGAGAGTGCCGGTGTCTCCACCTGGCTCAATGGTGAAGCGCTGTTCAGCGGCCTTTATCTCAATGAATTGCTGATTCGTCTGCTGCCCGCCGAAGACCCGCATCCCGGCGTTTTCGAACACTACGCCGCGACCTTGCTGGCCCTGGCCGAAGGCCGTCCGCTAGAGCCGTTGCTGCGTTCGTTCGAATGGCGCTTGCTTGATGATCTCGGTTACGGTTTCTCGTTGAGCACGGACATCCATGGCGAGCCCATCGCTTCGGACGGCCTCTATCGGCTGCAAGTCGATGCCGGGCTGGAACGGGTCTACCTGCTGCAACCGGGGTTGTTCAATGGCGCTGAACTGCTGGCCATGGCCGAGGCCGACTGGAGTGCGCCGGGTGCTTTATCCGCAGCCAAACGCCTGATGCGTCAGGCGCTGGCCGTGCATCTGGGCGGGCGACCACTGGTTTCCCGCGAGTTGTTTCGAAAGCCGTAAATTCCCCGTGTATGCTGTGCACCGAACTTTCTCTTCTTCTGGAGCGCTTTCCGTGACCACCAGCACCCGCATTCTTCTTGGCGTGAACATCGACCACGTTGCCACCTTGCGTCAGGCCCGGGGCACTCGCTACCCCGACCCGGTCAAGGCGGCACTGGATGCGGAAGAGGCGGGCGCCGATGGCATCACCGTGCATCTGCGCGAAGACCGTCGGCACATCCAGGAACGCGACGTGCTGCTGCTCAAGGACGTGCTGCAAACTCGCATGAACTTCGAGATGGGCGTCACCGAAGAGATGATGCAGTTCGCCGAGCGTATCCGCCCGGCGCACATTTGCCTGGTGCCGGAAACCCGTCAGGAGCTGACCACCGAAGGCGGTCTGGACGTAGCGGGGCAGGAGGAGCGGATCAAGGCGGCCGTTGAGCGTCTGTCGAAGATCGGCGCTGAAGTGTCGCTGTTCATCGATGCCGACGAGCGCCAGATCGAAGCCTCGCGCCGCGTTGGCGCCCCGGCGATCGAATTGCACACCGGGCGTTATGCCGATGCCGAGACGCCGACCGAAGTGGCTGAAGAGCTCAAGCGTGTGGCCGATGGCGTGGCGTTTGGCCTGGCCCAGGGGCTGATCGTCAACGCCGGCCATGGCCTGCATTACCACAACGTCGAAGCCGTGGCGGCGATCAAGGGCATCAACGAGCTGAATATCGGCCATGCGCTGGTGGCCCATGCGTTGTTCGTCGGCTTCAAATCGGCGGTGTCGGAGATGAAGGCGCTGATTCTGGCGGCTGCTCCCAAGGCATAGGCTTACGCCTCTCGTTCCCACGCTCTGCGTGGGAATGCTGACCTTGACGCTCTGCGTCAGCTCTTGAAGCGGAACGCGGAGCGTCCCTGGCGGCATTCCCACGCGGAGCATGGGAACGATCAAATTCAGAGTGGGGCTGGCTCTTGGGCCGGTTTGGACTTGTCGATCCCCGGCACGAGCAGTTTGCCTTCGGCGACCTGATCGCCTTCAAGCTGCGGCTGCGTGACCCAGGTCAGGATGTCGTAGTAGCGACGGATGTTCGCCACGAAATGCACCGGCTCGCCGCCACGGGCGTAGCCGTAACGGGTCTTGCTGTACCACTTCTTTTCCGACAGGCGCGGCAGGATTTTCTTCACGTCCAGCCATTTGTCCGGGTTCAACCCTTCCTTGGCCGCCAGTTTGCGGGCGTCATCGAGGTGACCGCTGCCAACGTTGTAGGCCGCAAGGGCAAACCAGGTGCGGTCCGGTTCCTGGATCGAGTCGTCCAGTTGCTCCTTCATGTAAGCCAGGTATTTGGCGCCGCCCATGATGCTCTGCTTCGGATCGAGGCGGTTCGACACGCCCATGGCCTGAGCGGTGTTCTGGGTCAGCATCATCAGGCCACGTACGCCGGTCTTGGACGTAACAGCCGGTTGCCACAGTGATTCCTGATAACCGACCGCCGCCAGCAGGCGCCAGTCGACTTTCTCGATTTTGGCATAGGCCTTGAAGTGCTTTTCGTACTTGGGCAAACGTTGCTGCAAATGCTGGGCGAAGGTGGTGGCGCCCATGTAGCCGAGCACGTCGACGTGTCCGTAGTAACGGTCCTTCAGGCGTTGCAGGGTGCCGTTTTTCTGAACCTTGTCCAGATAGTCGTTGATTTCGTTGAGCAGGCTGTTGTCATCGCCTGGCGCGACAGCCCAGCTTTGGTTGCTGGCGTCACCCAGGTCGAAGGCAACCCGGATATTGGTGAAATACACCTGGTTCATCGCCACTTCGTTGGAGTCGACCAGGGTCAGGTCGATCTGGCCTTCGTCAACCATGCGCAACAGATCGACTACTTCTACCTGGTCGGACTCTTCGTATTCGATGCCGGGAAATTTCTTTTTCAGCTCGGCCAATTGCCCGGCGTGGGTGCTGCCCTTGAGCACCATGATTTTCTTGCCCACCAGGTCCTTGGCATCAGTAGGTCGCGACTGGCCGTTGCGATAAATGACCTGCGGGGTGACTTCCAGATAGGAGTGGGAGAAGCGCACCTGTTTCTTGCGCTCTTCGCTGCTGACCAGTCCGGCCGCCGCCAACACCGGGCCATTGGGCTTGCCCACCTGGTTGAACAGGTCGTCGAGGTTGTCGGCGGTCTCGATCTTCAATTCGACCCCCAGATCGTCGGCGAAGCGCTTCACCAGCTCGTATTCGAAGCCGGTTTCACCGTTGCGATCCTGAAAGTAGGTGGCGGGGCTGTTTCGGGTAACCACCCGCAGCACACCATCCTCCTTTACGCGCTCGAGCGTGTTGGGTTTATCAACACAGCCACCGAGCATCAGGAAGAGTCCGGTTGCGATCAGCCATTTGGCGTACCGCGGACGCAAAGCCGTTGGGGAAAACATCTGCGCAGTATACGCAAAGGACCACGGACGCCATATCTCGACAGCGAAGGGCTTGTCTGCTAGAGATCACAAAACCGGCCGAAACCCCGCAGGAATGGGACTTGTGTGCTTTTTGTTACAGTAAAAATAAGCGCTCGTCTCACCGCGGATTAACCTGACTTTCGAGGCAGAAACACAGATCGATACTCGAGTGCAACCGTGCGTAGCGTTTCGGGTGATGTCGCGGGCTGTTTAGGCTAGAATGCACGGCCTCAAAGCACACCCCTTCCCGAGGCTGTCCCGAAGATGTTGATCCTGCGCGGCGCTCCTGCCCTTTCCGCCTTTCGCCACAGCAAGCTCCTTGAGCAACTGAGCCAGAAGGTTCCGGCTGTCAGCGGCCTGTATGCTGAATTCGCTCACTTCGCCGAAGTTACCGGCGTCCTGACCGGCGACGAACAGCAGGTGCTCGCGCGCCTTCTGAAGTACGGTCCAAGCGTTCCGGTCCAGGAGCCGACCGGTCGTCTGTTCCTGGTGCTGCCGCGTTTCGGCACCATCTCGCCGTGGTCGAGCAAGGCCAGCGACATTGCTCGCAATTGCGGCCTGACCAAGATCCAGCGCCTGGAGCGCGGCATTGCGTTCTACGTTGCCGGCCAGTTCAGCGATGCTGAGGCGCAACTGATTGCTGACGCTCTGCACGACCGCATGACCCAGATCGTCCTGGGCAACCTTGAGCAAGCCGCCGGCCTGTTCAGCCATGCCGAGCCAAAGCCGCTGACCGCGATCGACGTGTTGGGTGGCGGCCGTGCCGCGCTGGAAAAAGCCAACACCGAGCTGGGCCTGGCCTTGGCTGAAGACGAGATCGATTACCTGGTCAACGCCTTCGTTGGCTTGAAGCGCAACCCGCACGACATCGAACTGATGATGTTCGCCCAGGCGAACTCCGAGCACTGCCGTCACAAGATCTTCAACGCCAGTTGGGACATCGACGGCGAGAGCCAGGAAAAAAGCCTGTTCGGCATGATCAAGAACACCTACGTGATGCACAGCGAAGGCGTTCTGTCGGCTTACAAGGACAACGCTTCGGTGATCGTCGGCTCCGTGGCCGGGCGTTTCTTCCCGGACCCTGAAACCCGCCAGTACGGCGCGGTGCAGGAACCGGTGCACATCCTGATGAAAGTCGAGACGCACAACCACCCGACCGCGATTGCTCCGTTCCCGGGCGCATCCACCGGTTCCGGCGGCGAGATCCGCGACGAAGGCGCAACCGGTCGTGGTGCCAAACCCAAGGCTGGCCTGACCGGTTTCACCGTCTCCAACCTGCAGATCCCTGGCTTCGAACAGCCGTGGGAAGTGCCGTACGGCAAGCCCGAGCGCATCGTTACCGCGCTGGACATCATGATCGAAGGCCCGTTGGGCGGTGCTGCGTTCAACAACGAATTCGGTCGTCCGGCCCTGACTGGCTACTTCCGTACCTTCGAACAATCGATCACCACCCCGCACGGTGACGAAGTTCGCGGTTACCACAAGCCGATCATGCTCGCAGGCGGCATGGGCAACATCCGTGAAGAGCACGTCAAGAAAGGCGAGATCGTCGTCGGCTCAAAGCTGATCGTGCTTGGCGGCCCGGCGATGTTGATCGGCCTGGGTGGCGGCGCCGCTTCCTCCATGGCCACCGGCACCAGTTCGGCAGACCTGGACTTCGCTTCCGTACAGCGTGAAAACCCTGAGATGGAGCGTCGCTGCCAGGAAGTCATCGACCGTTGCTGGCAACTGGGCGACAAAAACCCGATCAGCTTCATCCACGACGTGGGTGCGGGCGGTCTGTCCAACGCCTTCCCGGAACTGGTCAACGACGGCGACCGCGGTGGCCGTTTTGAACTGCGCAACATTCCAAACGACGAGCCGGGCATGGCCCCGCACGAAATCTGGTCCAACGAATCCCAGGAACGCTACGTTCTGGCGGTCGGCCCGGCTGATTTCGAGCGCTTCAAGGCGATCTGCGAACGTGAGCGTTGCCCGTTCGCCGTGGTCGGCGAAGCGACCGCCGAACCGCAACTGACGGTCACCGACAGCCACTTCGGCAACAGCCCGGTGGACATGCCTCTGGAAGTGCTGCTGGGCAAAGCCCCGCGCATGCACCGTTCGGTAGTACGTGAAAACGAGCTGGGCGACGATTTCGATCCGTCGACCCTCGACATCGCCAATTGCGTCGAGCGCGTCCTGCATCACCCGGCCGTCGCGAGCAAGAGCTTCCTGATCACCATCGGCGACCGCACCATCACCGGCCTCGTGGCCCGTGACCAAATGGTCGGCCCGTGGCAGGTCCCGGTGGCCGACGTGGCCGTCACCGCCACCAGCTTCGACGTCTACACCGGTGAAGCGATGGCCATGGGCGAGCGTACTCCGCTGGCTCTGCTGGACGCTCCGGCGTCGGGCCGCATGGCCATCGGCGAAACCCTGACCAACATCGCGGCCTCGCGCATCGGCAAGATCTCCGACATCAAACTGTCGGCGAACTGGATGTCGG
This sequence comes from Pseudomonas sp. Sample_22, assembly GCF_004307635.1. Classification (NCBI taxonomy): domain Bacteria; kingdom Pseudomonadati; phylum Pseudomonadota; class Gammaproteobacteria; order Pseudomonadales; family Pseudomonadaceae; genus Pseudomonas; species Pseudomonas sp. Sample_22. The sequence goes on along the minus strand of NZ_RCNY01000083.1, from coordinate 40,634 downwards.
CGGCCGGTCACCCGGGTGAAGACGCGCGCCTTTACGACACAGTGAAAGCGGTCGGCATGGAACTGTGCCCTGAGCTGGGCATTACCATTCCGGTGGGCAAGGACTCGATGTCCATGGCCACTCGCTGGAACGATGAAGGCGTCGACAAATCCGTCACTTCGCCAATGTCGCTGATCGTTACCGGTTTCGCGCCAGTGACTGACATCCGCCAGACCCTGACCCCGCAACTGCGCATGGACAAGGGCACCACCGACCTGATCCTGATCGACCTTGGCCGAGGCCAGAACCGCATGGGCGCTTCGATTCTCGCCCAGGTGCATGGCAAGCTCGGCAAGCAGGCTCCAGACGTCGATGATGCCGAAGACCTGAAAGCCTTCTTCGCGGTGATCCAGGGCCTCAATGCCGACGGTCACCTGCTGGCTTACCACGACCGTTCCGACGGTGGTCTGCTGACCAGCGTCGTGGAAATGGCGTTCGCCGGTCACTGCGGCCTGAGCCTGAACCTCGACGGCCTGGCGGAAACCTCCGCCGACATCGCTGCGATCCTGTTCAACGAAGAGCTGGGCGCGGTGATTCAGGTTCGCCAGGACGCTACCCCGGATATCCTCGCGCAGTTCAGCGCTGCCGGGCTGGGGGATTGCGTGTCGGTGATCGGTCAGCCGATCAACAACGGTCAGATCAACATCACCTTCAACGGTGACACCGTGTTCGAAGGCCAGCGTCGTCTGTTGCAACGCCAGTGGGCCGAAACCAGCTACCAGATCCAGCGCCTGCGTGACAACGCCGACTGCGCCGATCAGGAATTCGACGTGCTGCTGGAAGAAGACAACCCGGGCCTGAGCGTCAAGCTCAGCTACGACGTCAACCAGGACATCGCCGCGCCTTACATCAAGAAAGGCATTCGCCCACAGGTTGCCGTGCTGCGTGAGCAGGGCGTCAACGGTCAGGTGGAAATGGCGGCGGCGTTCGACCGTGCCGGTTTCAACGCGATCGACGTGCACATGAGTGACATTCTGGCCGGCCGTGTCGACCTGAACGAGTTCAAGGGCCTGGTCGCTTGCGGCGGCTTCTCCTACGGTGACGTATTGGGTGCCGGTGAAGGCTGGGCGAAATCGGCGCTGTTCAACAGCCGTGCCCGCGATGCGTTCCAGGGTTTTTTCGAGCGTAACGACAGCTTCACCCTCGGCGTGTGCAACGGTTGCCAGATGATGTCCAACCTGCACGAGTTGATCCCGGGCAGCGAGTTCTGGCCGCACTTCGTGCGTAACCGTTCCGAGCAGTTCGAAGCCCGTGTGGCGATGGTGCAGATCCAGGAATCGAACTCGATCTTCCTGCAGGGCATGGCCGGTTCGCGTATGCCGATCGCCATCGCTCACGGCGAAGGTCATGCCGAGTTCTCCAGCGAAGAAGCCTTGCTGGAAGCCGATCTGTCCGGTTGCGTGGCGATGCGTTTCGTCGACAACCACGGCAAGGTCACCGAAACCTACCCGGCCAACCCGAACGGTTCGCCGCGTGGCATCACCGGTTTGACCAGCCGCGACGGTCGCGTAACGATCATGATGCCGCACCCGGAGCGTGTGTTCCGTGCCGTGCAGAACTCGTGGCGTTCGGAAGACTGGAACGAAGACGCACCTTGGATGCGCATGTTCCGTAATGCTCGCGTTTGGGTGAACTAAGCGCTGTGTACAAGCTCTGCTTTTTTGTTCCTGACAGTCATGTCGAAGTGGTCAAAAGCGCCGTATTCGCCGCCGGTGGCGGACGGATCGGTGCTTACGATCACTGCGCCTGGCAGGTGTTGGGCCAAGGCCAGTTTCGTCCATTGGACGGCAGCCAGCCGTTCATTGGCGAAGCGGGGCAGGTCGAACGGGTGGAGGAATGGAAAGTTGAGCTGGTGGTGGCCGATGAGTTGATTCGCCCGGTAGTGGCGGCTCTGAAACACAGCCATCCCTACGAGACGCCGGCTTACGAGGTGTGGCGGTTGGAGGATTTTTGATTCTTCTGCTGCTCAAATGAAAAACCCGCTGAAAGTGATTTCAGCGGGTTTTTTATTGCTCAGGATGATCGTTCCCACGCTCTGCGTGGGAATACAGCCCGGGACGCTCCGCGTCCACGCCAGAGCCGAACGCGGAGCGTCCGTTGAGGCATTCCCACGCAGAGCGTGGGAACGATCAAATTTTTGCTGTGACGGTCAGGGCCCCATCGCTGGCAAGCCAGCTCCCACAAGTTTTGTGGTTACCACATTGACTGTGGATATCCCGGAACACTGTGGGAGCTGGCTTGCCAGCGATGGCGGTCTGTCCGGCAGCCCACAGCTAAACCTTGGCACTCACCTCACTGCGATTGACCAACGCCTCGAGCGCATCACTCAGGCTCGGCGCCTTGTCGCCAATCAACAGATGCCAGATGCCGCCTTCCAGCGGGCTGATTCCCTGACAGCCCAACGCTTTCAAATCACACTCCGACAACGCCTTGCCATCCGCCAGTTGCAGACGAATGCGGGTCATGGCCACGCAATCGAGTTGCAATACATTGTCGCCACCGCCCAAAGCGTTCAGCCATTGCCGGGCTTCAGATGCCGCCACCGTAGCTGCGGGCGGTGCGTCGACTGCGACTGCCGGGGTTGAGATCAGCGCGCGACCCAGCGCCGGCATGGCCAGGCGAATTTCGTCGGCAATGCTGTCGGCCATCGGCCCGACCACCACTTGCAAACTGCCACCCTTGCCCGGACGCACCACGGCCATGGCACCCAGTGCTTTCAAATCGGCGTCCGAAGCCTTGTTGCGATCAACCATGTCCAAGCGCAGCCGAGTGGTGCAGGCGCCGACGGTGATCAGGTTTTCGGCGCCGCCCAAGGCCTTGATGTAAGCCGCGGCCCGCTCGTTGTCGGCCACTGCGACCTGCGCGGCGCTCGCGAGACCTTCACGCCCCGGGGTTTTCAGGTCGAAGCGGCGGATGCAGACATCAAACACCAGGTAATAGATGACGGCATAGGCCAGGCCCACCGGGAACACCAGCCAGCCGTTGGTTGACTTGCCCCAGCCGAGGATCATGTCGATGAAGCCACCGGAGAAGGTGAACCCCAAATGGATGTTCAGCGCGTTGGTGATCGCCATCGACAGGCCGGTCAACAAGGCGTGCAGCAAAAACAGCAACGGCGCGAGGAACATGAAGGCGAATTCGATCGGCTCGGTCACGCCGGTCAAAAATGCGGTCAACGCCATTGACAGGAAGATCCCGCCCATGACTTTGCGTCGCTCGGGCAGGGCATTGCGGTACATCGCCAGGCAGGCGGCGGGCAGGCCGAAGATCATCACCGGGAACATGCCGGTCATGAATTGGCCGCCCTTCGGGTCACCGGCAAAGTAGCGCGACAGATCGCCGGTCACCAGCGCTCCGGTGGTCGGGTCGGTGAAGTTGCCGAACACGAACCACGCCATGTTGTTGAGGATGTGGTGCAGCCCGGTGACGATCAGCAGGCGGTTGAACACGCCGAAAATGAACGCGCCGAAGCTGCCGCTTTCCATCATCAGGGTGCCGAAGCCGTTGATACCCTGCTGGATCGGCGGCCAGATGTAGCCGAACACCACGCCCAACCCGACGGCGGCGAAGCCGGTGACAATCGGCACGAAGCGCCGACCGCCAAAGAACGCCAGATACTCCGGGAGCTTGATGTCCTTGAAACGGTTGTACAGCGCGCCGGCCATCAAGCCACTGACAATCCCGGCGAGCATGCCCATGTTGATGCTCGCATCCAGCACCTTGAGCGTGGAGATCATCACCAGATAACCGATGACCCCGGCAAGGCCCGCCGTGCCGTTGTTGTCCTTGGCGAAACCGACGGCGATGCCGATGGCGAAGATCATCGCCAGGTTGGCGAAAATCACTTGGCCGGCGTCATGGATGATCGCGATGTTCAGCAGATCGGTGTCGCCCAGGCGCAGCAACAAACCGGCAATCGGCAGGATCGCGATCGGCAGCATCAGCGCGCGGCCGAGGCGTTGCAAGCCTTCGATGAAAAGTTGGTACATGGCGGTTCTCCCTGGATTCTTGTTTTTTGTTGTCGAGAGCTCAGCTCAACGGCCAATGCTGATGACAGGCGTGACGCACCGCGCCGGCGCTGCTCAGTTTCAGCAGGCCCTGACTGATGCGCCGACACTCATTGGCGTCGAGGTGACGCACGCGGTCCTTGATTTCGCCGACCTGCACCGGGCTCACCGACAGTTCGCTTACGCCCAGTCCGATCAGCACCGGTGTGGCCAGCGGATCGGACGCCAATGCTCCGCACACCCCGACCCAGCGCTTGTGCTGTGCAGCACCGGCGCAGGTCTGGGCAATCAATCGCAGCAACGCCGGGTGCAGCGCATCCACGCGTGAGGCGAGGCCGGCGTGGTCGCGGTCCATGGCCAGGGTGTATTGCGACAGGTCGTTGGTGCCAATGGACAGGAAGTCCGCGTGTTCGGCCAGTTGTTCGGCCAGCAGCGCGGCGGCCGGGACTTCGATCATCACGCCCAGCTGCGGGCGTTGCGTCAGGCCCAATTCGTTGCACAGGGCATCGAGGCGCTGGCGGATGTGCAGCAGCTCATCGACCTCGGTCACCATCGGCAACAGGATGCGGCAGCGCGACAACGGTGAGACGTGCAGCAGGGCGCGCAATTGCTGGTCGAGGATTTCCGGACGGGCCTGGGCCAGGCGAATGCCGCGCAGACCGAGCACCGGATTGGCCTCGGCGGGCAGTGGCAGGTAGTCGAGCTGTTTGTCGCCGCCAACGTCGATGGTGCGGATGATCACGGATTTGTCGCCCATGGCATCCAGTACTGCTTGATAGGCGTGATGCTGTTCGTGTTCGTCCGGTGCAGTGTGGCGATCGACGAACAGAAACTCGGTACGCAACAAGCCGACGCCGTCGGCGCCGTTGGCCAGGGCGTGCGCCGCTTCCTCACTGGAAGCGACATTGGCCGCGACTTCGATGTGCAGGCCATCGAGGGTTTGCGCCGGCGTGTGCGCTTGGGCCTGTTGCTCGGAGCGACGTTGTTGCCGGTCCAATTGAACCTGGCGCACCTGCGCCAAACGCTCGGCGCTCGGTGCCAGTTCGAGGCGACCGCCATCGGCGTCCAGCACGACTTCTTGACCCTGTTGCTGAACCAGCAACGACGCGCCCAGCGCGACCATGCACGGCAAGCCTTTGCCCCGCGCAAGAATCGCCACGTGGGAGGTTGCACCGCCTCCGGCCATGCACAATCCGGCTACGCCTTGCTGGCTCAGTTGCAGCAGATCGGAGGGAGTCAGTTCATGGGCGGCAACAATGGCGCCGGGCGGCAAGTCGTAATGCCAGGCTTCACCGAGCAGGGCGCGCAACACCCTTTGCTTGAGGTCGCGCAGGTCGTTGGCGCGTTCGGCCAGCAGAGCGCTGCCCAACTGCTGGAGCACCTCACATTGCGCGTCGATCGATTGGCTCCAGGCGTGGGTCGCGGCAATGCCGAGATCGATCGCATGATGGGCGGCATCGAGCAATGCCGGGTCCTCCAGCAAGGCGAGGTGCGCGGCAAAAATGGCTTCTTCGTCGGTGTGTTTGTGTTTTCTGGCGTGGGACAGGGTGTCGGCGATTTCGCTGTGCACTTGGGCCAACGCGGTGTCGAGGGTTTGTCGCTGTTGCGCTGGATCATTGTGCCCGGCATCCGCAGGCAGGCTGATCGCGCTCAAGCGAAACAACGGCCCGCCGACCAGCCCCGGCGCTGCGCATACACCGTGCAGGACACCCGCTTCAGGCTCGCGGTTGCGCTGCGATGTCGGCACTGGCGCGGCGGCGTGGTGCTCCTCGGCCAGCGCCGTGGACAAGGCAATCAACAAGGCTTGCAGTGCGGCTTCGGCGTCCGGTCCCTGACAACTGACTTGCACTTCGTCCTGCTCGCCGATCGCCAATCCCATCAGCCCGATCAGGCTGTCGCAGTTCGCCGATTTGCCAGCGAAGTGCAGCTGCGACTTGCTCTTGAAGCCTTGCGCGGTCTGACGAATCAGCGCGGCCGGCCGTGCGTGCAGACCGCCACGGTGGGCGATATGGATGTGACCGCTCAATACTTCGCCGGCAAGTTCAGCTTCATTCAGTGCACCGGCTCCCTGGCGGCGAATGATGTGCAGCAACGGCTCACCGACCTTCACTGATTTGAGCGTGATGGGGCGCGCCTGAAAATCCTGGCTATTGGTGAGAATCAGCAAGCTGACCAGGCTTTTGCACTGTTGCGCGACTTTGTCCTGATCGTAGCGCAGCAGTGGCTGGCCGTTGGCGACCCGCGCACCTTCCTGCACCAACATGGAAAAGCCCTGGCCTTGCAGCTCGACCGTATCCAGACCCAGATGCAGCAGCAGTTCGGCACCATTGTCGGCCCGCAGGGTCACGGCGTGCCCGGTGCGTGCGACGTGCACCACAACACCGGCACACGGCGCGTGGAGGGTATCGTTCAGCGGATCGATGGCAATCCCGTCGCCCATGGCGCCGCTGGCGAACACCGCATCCGGGACTTTGGCGAGCGTGAGCACCGGGCCGCTGAGCGGGGCGCTGAGGGTCAGCTCTTTATTGTTTTTGTGCATGGCTCGGTCTCATCAGGAAGTTCAAACGTTCCCCTGTAGGAGCGAGCCTGCTCGCGATGGTCGCCAACGATTACGCTGGGAACCTGACACTGCGCGGCGTTCTCAGGTCCATCGCGAGCAGGCTCGCTCCTACAAGGAATCTCTTAATGCGTGCGCGTGACTTTGCTCAAGTGCCGCGGCTGGTCCGGGTCCATGCCGCGAGCGACGGCCAGGCTGGCGGCCATCACGTAGAAACTCTGGATCGCCAGAATCGGATCAAGGGCCGGGTGCTCTGCGCGGGTCAGGGTCAGGTCGCGTTCGAGCACGTCATCCGGCGCGGCGAGCAATACGCGGGCACCGCGTTGGCGCATGTCCGTCGCCAGGCTCAGCAAACCGGCCTGCTCGGCGCCCCGTGGGGCAAACACCAGCAGCGGGTAGTTGTCGCCGATCAACGCCATCGGGCCGTGACGCACTTCGGCGCTGCTGAAGGCTTCGGCTTGAATGGCCGAGGTTTCCTTGAACTTGAGCGCGGCTTCCTGGGCAATGGCGAAACCGGCACCACGGCCGATCACCATCAAGCGCTGACAATCGCGCAGGGCCTCAATGGCCGGGCTCCAATCCTGTCGTGCGGCATCGCGCAAGCCTTCGGGCAAGGCCTGGCCGGCGTCGAGCAATTCGCTGTCCTCTTTCCAGTGGCCGATCAACCGCGCGCTGGCGCTGAGGGTGGCGATGAAACTCTTGGTGGCGGCGACGCTGCTTTCTGTACCGGCCAACAACGGCAGGCTGAATTCGCAGGCGGCTTCCAGCGGCGAGTCTGCGGCGTTGACCATCGATACACTCAACGCGCCGCGTTTGCGCAACAGGCGCAGGCTGTTGACCAGATCGGGACTTTGTCCCGATTGCGAGAAGGCGAACGCGACCTGGCCGCTGACCTTCAACGGCGCCTGCTGCATGGTCACCACCGACATCGGCAGCGACGCCACTGGAATGCCCAGCAGTTGCATGGTCAGGTAGGCGAAATAACTGGCTGCGTGATCGGAGCTGCCGCGAGCCACGGTCATGGCCACTTGCGGCGGCTGGCGGCGCAGGCGACCGGCGATCTCGATCATTTGCGGGTCGAGTTGCTGCAGTTGGGCTTGCACGGCCTCGAACGAGGACAGCGCCTCCTCAAGCATTTTTGAAGTCAATGTCTTCTCCTTCGACCATGACGGCGGTCAGTTTCAGTGAGCGATCCAGTCGCACGCAGTCGGCCCAGGCACCCGGTTGCAAGCGCCCGCGGTCGGTGATGCCGAGGTAGTCGGCGGGGAATTGCGACAGGCGTTGCGAAGCCTCGGCGATCGGCAAGCCGATCTTCACCAGGTTGCGCAGGGCCTGATCCATGGTCAGCGTGCTGCCGGCCAGCGTGCCGTCGGGCAGGCGAACACCGCCCAGACATTTGGTCACGGTATGGCTGCCGAGCTTGTATTCGCCGTCAGGCATGCCGGCGGCGGCGGTCGAGTCGGTCACGCAATACAGGCACGGGATCGACCGCAGCGCCACGCGGATGGCGCCGGGGTGCACGTGCAGGAGATCGGGAATCAATTCGGCGTATTTGGCGTGGGCCAATGCCGCGCCGACGATCCCCGGTTCGCGGTGATGCAACGGGCTCATGGCGTTATAGAGATGGGTGAAACTGCTGGCGCCGGCTGCCAGTGCGGCGACGCCTTCCTCGTAACTGCCCAGTGTGTGGCCGATCTGCATGCGGATGCCACGGGCGCTGAGAGCTCTGATCAGCGCATCGTGACCGGCGATTTCCGGGGCGATGGTGATCACCCGGATCGGCGCCAGCGCCAGATACGCTTCGACTTCGGCCATCAGCGCGGTGTGGGCGAAATTCGGTTGCGCTCCCAGTTTGCCGGGGTTGATGTACGGGCCTTCGAGGTGCACGCCGAGGACCCGGGCGCTGCCTTCTGGCCGCTGCTCACAGAACTCGCCGACGGCTTTGAGCACGCGCAAGATTTCCTCGCTCGGCGCGGTCATGGTGGTGGCCAGCAACGATGTGGTGCCGAAACGCACATGGGTTTTGGTAATGGTTTCGAAGGCCGGCGCGCCCTCCATGATGTCTTTGCCACCACCGCCGTGTACGTGCAGGTCGATGAAACCCGGCAGCAGGTAAGCCAGGTCATTGTCTGCCGGATCGCAGGGTTCGCCTTCGATGGAGACGACCTTGCCGTGTTCGTGAACCAGCCGGCCGCGAACCCAGCCTTGGTTGGTGAGGATGTTGTCTTCGGACATGTCGGAATCTCGTTGTTTGGCGGCAGCGGTGGGTCAGCGACGCAGCTCCGCGACAAAGTCGTAGTAGTCGTTACGGCAGTAGGTGTCGGTGACTTCGATGGGCGTGTTGTCTTCGAGGTAGCCGACCCGGGTCATCAGCAACATGGCGGTGCCAGGAGCAATACCCACCAGTGCGGCGAATTCGTCCGAGGCGTTGATCGCCTGAATGTGCTGCAACGCGCGCACGATCGGTTTGCCGATGCCGTCGAGGTATTCGTAGAGGGAGGCACCCACTGCCTGCGGCTTGGGAATGATCGAGGCGGGCAGGGTGCTCATCTCGATGGCCATGACCGTGTCGTCGGCTTTGCGCAGGCGCTTGAGGCGCGCGACTTTGTCGTTGGGTGAAAGGCCGAGGCGGATCAGTTCTTCGTGGGTGGGCAGGGTGATTTCCCGTTCCAGCCATTGCGAGCCGGGTACGAAGCCCTTGAGCCGGAGCATTTCGCTGAAGCCCGACAGGCGCGACAACGGTTGTTCCAGGCGTGGTGTGATGAACGTGCCGGAACCCTGGTTGCGGCGGATCAGGCCTTGTTCGAGCAGCACTTCCAAGGCTTTGCGTGCGGTGACACGGGAAATGCCGAGCATTTCGCTGAGGTTGCGTTCCGACGGCATCGCCTGTTCGGCTTTCCACTGGCCGGCATGGATCGCCGTTTCCAGATTGCGCGCCAGTTGCAGGTACAGCGGCGTCGGTTGAGTGTCGTCGGGGCGCAGGGCCTGGAGGTCGTTCATGTTTGGCTGTCCGAAACGTATGTAGGAATTGTCGCTCGGGTGTGCCGGAAAACTAATACCACTTGCATACCATGTCAACGCACTGGCCAGGCTTTGGACGCAGCTAAGCGGGCCTGGACGGCCGAGCAGACCAGGCGTTGGTATCAAGTGGTATTAGGGGTGGGAAATGGAGAAGCAAAGATCGCAGCCTTCGGCAACTCCTGCAGGAGCAAATGGTATTCACCCTGCAGGAGTTGCCGAAGGCCGCGATCTTTTGAATTTATTTTTCGGGGGCGACCGATGGTCGTCGGAATTACGGGCGGATTTCGATCATCGTGCCGTCCGGCACCAGGTTCCAGACTTCGCGCATGTCCATGTTGCGCATGGCGATGCAGCCGTCAGTCCAGTCCAGGGTGTGGAACAGTTGTTCAGGGTTGTCTTCGGTGTCCGGAGTGCCATGGATCATGATCATGCCACCGGGATCGACACCTTCGCGTCGCGAACGGGCCGAGTCGCTGATGTTCGGGTAGGAAATGTGCATCGCCAGGTTGAATTTTTCACTGGTCTTGCGCCAGTCGAGCCAATAGAAACCCTCTGGCGTGCGTTTGTCGCCTTCCATCAGTTTCGGTCCCTTGGGACGTTTGCCCAGGGAAATGCGATAGGTCTTGATCGGCTTGCCGTCATTGATCAATTGCAATTGATGAGCGGACTTGAGAACCAGAACTTTCTCGATGACCTTGCCGTTCAGGGTTTCCACGGCAGAAGCGTGGGACACCGAGATAACCGACAAACAGAACAGGGCAAGCAACCAGCGCATTGAAACGATTCCCCAGAGAGGTGTCGCGACTATTTATTTATAGATGTTTTTGTAGGGAGCTGCCGCAGGGCACGATTTGCAGCGGCTACGAATGATACCAAAGTGGCATCAACTAATGGCAGGCTGAACAAGCGGCGGGATCGATTCGGACCGTACGGGGTAGACCTCGGTCCGCCGATCAGCGAAGAAGCATTCTAAGGTACGGCCCACCGTGCGAAAAGCCAGCTCGTCCCATGGAATGTCCGCTTCGTCGAATAGTTGCACTTCCAGGCTCTCGGGACCGGCGGCAAAGTCCAGGTCCGCCAGTTCGGCGCGGAAAAACACATGCACCTGGCTGATGTGCGGCACATCGATGAGGGTGTAGATGCTCAGGTTGCGCACCCGGGCGCAGGCTTCCTCGGCGGTTTCGCGGATGGCGGCCTGTTCGATGGTTTCACCGTTTTCCATGAAGCCGGCGGGCAGCGTCCAGTAACCGCGACGCGGCTCTATCGCGCGGCGGCAGAGCAGGACCTGGGTGCCCCAGGTCGCGACGCAGCCGGCGACGATGTTGGGGTTCTGGTAGTGAATGGCCTGACAACTGTCGCAGACAAACCGCAGGCGCGAATCGCCTTCGGGAATGCGTTGGGTCACCGGGTTGCCGCACTGACTGCAAAATTTCATGCTTGGGTTCCTGAATGCTGCGCCTATCTTGGCGTGCGGCGGTGTCTGTCGGCAAGTTGTCGTTTCGCGACACGCCACTGTCCGGGGGGTTGGGCGACCGCAGCGATTGGTGCATGATGCAGCGTAAGGCACAGATCGAGAACACTCATGCTGGACGAGCTACTGCATCGGGTAAGTAATCACACACCGCGTACGCTGGAGACTGACCTGCGTTTCCCCGAGGCCGCCGTACTGGTGCCTATCACCCGCAGTGACGAACCGGAACTGGTACTGACCCTGCGCGCCAGCGGCCTCTCGACCCATGGCGGCGAAGTCGCCTTTCCCGGCGGTCGTCGCGATCCTGAAGACCCCGACCTGATTTTCACCGCCCTGCGTGAAGCCGAGGAAGAAATTGGCCTGCCACCGGGACTGGTCGAAGTGATCGGCCCGCTGAGCCCGTTGATCTCCCTGCACGGCATCAAGGTCACGCCTTATGTCGGCGTGATCCCGGATTTCGTCGAGTACCGGGCCAACGATGCGGAAATCGCCGCGGTGTTCAGCGTGCCACTGGAGTTTTTCCGCAAGGACCCGCGCGAACACACCCATCGCATCGATTACCAGGGGCGCAGTTGGTACGTGCCGAGTTACCGCTACGGCGAGTACAAGATCTGGGGGCTGACGGCGATCATGGTCGTCGAGTTGATCAATCTGCTCTATGACGCGAAAATCAGCCTGCATCAGCCACCCAAAAGCTTCATCAATACCTGAAGCCATCGTTCGAATGGCCGGAAACGCGGCTGCCTGAGCTGTGAGGAAACCACAAATGAAATACCGCCTGGGCGACGCCCGCGTCGAAACCCATCCACAGAGCTGGGTCGCACCCAATGCCGTGCTGGTGGGCAAGGTCAAACTGGAAGAGGGCGCCAATGTCTGGTTCAACGCCGTGCTGCGCGGCGACAACGAATTGATCCTGATCGGCAAGAACAGCAACGTCCAGGACGGCACCGTGATGCACACCGACATGGGCTATCCACTGACGATCGGCACCGGCGTGACCATTGGCCACAATGCGATGTTGCATGGCTGCACCGTGGGCGATTACAGCCTGATCGGGATCAACGCGGTGATTCTCAATGGCGCGAAGATCGGCAAGAACTGCATCATCGGCGCCAATTCGCTGATCGGTGAAGGCAAGGAAATTCCCGACGGTTCGCTGGTCATGGGCTCGCCTGGCAAAGTCGTGCGCGAGCTGACCGAACCGCAGAAGAAAATGCTCGAAGCCAGTGCTGCACATTACGTGCACAACGCTCAGCGCTACGCCCGCGACCTTGTCGAGCAGGAAGAATGACGGTTAGCGAACGCCCGGTGGCATCGCCCTGCGTGAGCATCTGTGCGCTGGACGACGATGACATCTGCACCGGTTGCCAGCGCACCGTCGAAGAAATCACCCGTTGGAGCCGCATGGACAACGACGAACGCCGCAAGGTGCTGGGGTTGTGTCATGAGCGGGCCAAGGCCAGTGGATTGGTGTGGATGTTGCCGACTAAATCCGATAGCTGAATGGTGTGGGCTTTCGTGGCGAGGGAGCTTGCTCCCGCTGGGCTGCGAAGCAGCCCCAATCCATCTGGTATAGCCCGTTCATTTCAGGGCCGCTTCGCGCCCCAGCGGGAGCAAGCTCCCTCGCCACAGGTTATTTGTGTACCGAAGATGAAGTACCCTGTGCACAAAATTGACAGGTACTACTGCTCCCATGCTCTTCCTGATCGCCTACATCAGCAGCGTCGTGCTGATCAACTACGCCTTTTCCACTGCGCCACACCTGGACATCATCTGGTCGGCCTGGGGCGGGCTGGTGTTTGTGTTGCGCGACATGGTGCAAACCCGCTTCGGCCACGGCGCGATTGCGGCGATGCTGGCCGCGCTGGTGCTGTCTTATGTCACGTCCGATCCATCCATTGCACTGGCCAGCGCTACGGCGTTCGCGGTGTCCGAATGCATCGACTGGCTGGTGTTCAGCATCACCCGGCGCCCGTTGCATGATCGCCTGTGGATAAGTTCGGCCCTGAGCATTCCCCTCGATACCTTTATCTTCTTCGGCATGATCGACGCGCTGACGCCTGGGGTGATCATCACCGCGCTGGGCTCGAAGTTCGCCGGCGTCACGGCCGTGTGGCTGATCATGGCCTGGCGTCTGCGCAAACAGGCTGTCGTCAGCTGAAGTTCATGTAAAATGCCGCGCTTTCTCCCCATGGGAAGCGCGCCAGCCGTCGCATCCCTCGATGATCCGCTCCTTGAGGACCTTCAGATGACCCGTATCGGAACTCCATTGTCGCCCACCGCGACCCGCGTATTGATGTGTGGCTGTGGCGAATTGGGCAAGGAAGTGGTGATCGAGCTGCAACGCCTGGGTGTTGAAGTGATTGCCGTCGACCGTTACGCCAACGCGCCGGCCATGCAGGTGGCGCACCGCAGCCATGTGATCAATATGCTCGATGGCGCGGCCCTGCGTGCCGTGATCGAAGCCGAGAAGCCGCACTTCATCGTGCCGGAAATCGAAGCCATCGCGACCGCGACCCTGGTCGAGCTGGAATCTGAAGGTTTCACCGTGATCCCGACCGCGCGCGCCGCGCAGTTGACCATGAACCGTGAAGGCATCCGTCGCCTGGCCGCCGAAGAGCTGGACCTGCCGACCTCGCCGTACCACTTCGCCGACATCTTCGAGGATTACCGCAAGGCGGTCGAAGACCTCGGTTTCCCGTGTGTGGTCAAGCCGGTCATGAGCTCGTCGGGCAAAGGCCAGAGCCTGTTGCGCAGCGCCGATGACGTGCAGAAAGCCTGGGATTACGCCCAGGAAGGCGGGCGTGCCGGTAAAGGTCGGGTCATCATCGAAGGCTTTATCGATTTCGATTACGAAATCACGCTGCTGACCGTTCGCCACGTTGGCGGCACCACCTTCTGCGCGCCGGTCGGCCACCGTCAGGAGAAGGGCGATTACCAGGAATCCTGGCAGCCTCAAGCCATGAGCCCGATTGCCCTGGCTGAATCCGAGCGCGTTGCCAAAGCGGTGACTGAAGCCTTGGGTGGCCGTGGTCTGTTTGGCGTCGAGTTGTTCATCAAGGGCGATCAAGTGTGGTTCAGCGAAGTCTCGCCGCGCCCTCACGACACTGGTCTGGTGACTTTGATCTCTCAGGACCTGTCGCAATTTGCCTTGCACGCTCGGGCGATTCTGGGTCTGCCGATCCCGTTGATCCGTCAGTTCGGCCCATCGGCCTCGGCGGTGATTCTGGTGGAAGGGCAGTCGACCCAGACTGCTTTCGCCAACCTCGGCGCAGCGTTGAGCGAACCGGATACCGCGTTGCGTCTGTTCGGCAAGCCTGAAGTCAATGGTCAGCGCCGCATGGGCGTGGCACTGGCGCGCGACGAGTCAATCGAAACCGCTCGCGCCAAAGCAACCCGTGCTTCGCAGGCGGTGGTCGTAGAGCTGTAAAAACCGCACTCACGGGCCTATACCTTCTATGGGCTCGCCGCAATTTACTGTAGGAGTGAGCCTGCTCGCGATAGCGATTTCATAGTCGACATTGATGTTGGCAGGCACTCCGCTATCGCGAGCAGGCTCGCTCCTACAGGGGTTGTTGATCGTTTCCCCTTCATCAAAGCTCCAGGCCTGTACCCCATGAATTCGCAAAGCATCATCGTCCCGAAAATCTCCACGCTGCCGGTGCACGAGCCCCGGGCGCGGGCGATTGTGCGTTGGCTGGTGCGCAAGAACATCATCCACGAAGAACTGACCACCTGCGGTCGTACCGGCAATCGCATGGCCCATGCCATCGGCGACGGTGCGCGCGCGGTGGTGCTGCATCCGGAAGCCTTGCCGTTCGGTGAGCCGGTCAACGGCCTGGAAATCGTCACCAAGCGCTGCATCTATACGCCGGCCAAGGGTTTCCTTGAGGAAGCGGGCTGCGCCGAATGCCGCAAGGAAATTGGCGAAGCACTGTTCGAAAGCCTCGAAGACTGGATGCCAGGGCGCACCGACAACTTCACCTGCCCCGAATGCGGGCACGAAGACGATATCAACGGCTTTCTGTTTTTGCAGGAATGCGCTTTCTCCAACCTGGGTTTCATCTTCAATAACTGGGCTGAAGCCGGGTTCAAGCAGAGCTTTCTCGACGAATTCGCCGATTGGCTCGATCAGCCGGTGAGTTGGGTCAAAGTCGAACTGTAGGTGCGGTTGATCCAGCGTGCACCCTTCTGTAGGAGCAAGGCTTGCCCGCGATGGCGTCCTCAAGATCGCCATCGCGGGCAAGCCTTGATCCTACGGACAACCGTTCGGCCGAACATCGCAAGCGGCCCCGGTTCTCGGAGAATTTCGGTTCTCGAAGCCCCGTCGATCACCGCGTCGAGAATAGACAGAGTTTTACATTGAACCCGAGGGGGTGTCTGACTATAATGGCGCGCTTCCATTTTCCCGCTCGGGAGCCCCCGCGATGCTGCGTATCAGCCAAGAAGCTCTGACATTCGACGACATTCTCCTAGTGCCCGGTTATTCCGAGGTGCTTCCTAACGAAGTCAGTCTCAAGACCCGCCTTACCCGTGGCATCGAACTCAATATTCCATTGGTTTCTGCCGCCATGGACACCGTCACTGAAGCCCGTCTGGCGATTGCCATGGCTCAGGAAGGTGGTATCGGCATCATCCACAAGAACATGACCATCGAGCAGCAAGCTGCCGAAGTGCGCAAGGTCAAGCGTTACGAAGCCGGTGTGGTCAAGGACCCGATCACCATCGACGCCGACGCCACCGTGCGCGAGCTGTTCGAACTGACCCGCATGCACAACATCTCCGGCGTTCCGGTGCTGCACAATGGCGACCTGGTCGGCATTGTCACCTCCCGTGACGTGCGTTTCGAGAACCGTCTGGAAGCCACTGTCCGTGAAGTGATGACGCCTAAAGAGCGTCTGGTCACGGTCAAGGAAGGCGCCGACAAGAACGATGTGCGTGAACTGCTGCACAAGCACCGCATCGAGCGCGTGCTGATCGTCGACGACAAATTCACCCTCAAGGGCATGATGACCGTCAACGACATCGAAAAAGCCAAGGCCTACCCGCTGGCCAGCAAGGACGATCAAGGTCGTCTGCGCGTTGGCGCTGCGGTCGGCACCGGTAAAGACACCGGTGACCGCGTAGCTGCCCTGGTCAATGCCGGCGTTGACGTCGTCGTGGTCGACACGGCTCACGGTCACTCCAAAGGCGTGATCGACCGCGTTCGCTGGGTCAAACAGAACTTCCCGGAAGTGCAGGTCATCGGCGGCAACATCGCCACCGGCGCTGCCGCCAAGGCCCTGGCCGAAGCCGGCGCTGACGCAGTCAAGGTCGGTATCGGTCCTGGCTCGATCTGCACCACCCGTATCGTCGCCGGTGTCGGCGTTCCGCAAATCAGTGCCATCGCCAACGTCGCCGCTGCCCTCGAAGGCACGGGCGTGCCGTTGATCGCCGACGGCGGCATCCGTTTCTCCGGTGACCTGTCCAAGGCCATCGTGGCCGGTGCTTCCTGCGTGATGATGGGCTCGATGTTCGCCGGTACCGAAGAAGCGCCGGGCGAGATCGAACTGTTCCAGGGGCGTTCGTACAAGGCTTATCGCGGCATGGGTTCGCTGGGCGCCATGTCCCAGGCTCAAGGTTCCTCCGACCGTTACTTCCAGGACTCTTCGGCAGGCGCCGAGAAACTGGTGCCGGAAGGTATCGAAGGGCGTGTGCCTTACAAAGGCACCCTGAGCGCGATCATCCACCAACTGATGGGCGGCCTGCGTTCCTCTATGGGTTATACCGGCAGTGCCGACATCGAAGAAATGCGCACCAAGCCTGAGTTCGTGCGGATCACCGGCGCTGGCATGGCCGAGTCCCACGTTCACGACGTGCAGATCACCAAAGAAGCGCCAAACTACCGCGTAGGTTGAGCCTTCAAGCAACAAGTTAAGCAACCGGGGCTGTTTTATTCAGCCCCGAGTTGTTTCTGAATCACGACTGTTTCTGAATGACTTAGACGAGACTGAATCATGGCCCTCGATATTCACGCTCACCGTATCCTGATCCTCGACTTCGGTTCCCAGTACACCCAACTGATCGCCCGTCGCGTGCGTGAAATCGGTGTGTACTGCGAACTGCATCCGTTCGACATGGACGAGGATGCGATCCGCGAATTCGCACCTAAAGGCGTCATCCTCGCTGGCGGCCCCGAGTCGGTCCACGAAGCCAACAGCCCTCGCTGCCCGCAAGCCGTGTTCGACCTGGGCGTGCCGGTCTTCGGTATCTGCTACGGCATGCAGACCATGGCCGAGCAACTGGGCGGCAAGGTTGAAGGTTCCGAGCTGCGTGAGTTCGGTTATGCCCGTGTCGACGTGGTGGGCAAGAGCCGCCTGCTCGACGGCATCGAAGACCACATCGACGCCGATGGCCTGTTCGGCCTCGACGTGTGGATGAGCCACGGTGACAAGGTCACCAGAATGCCGGAAGACTTCCACATCCTGGCCAGCACCCCGAGCTGCCCGATCGCCGGCATGTTCAGCGATGAGCGTCGTTACTACGGCGTGCAGTTCCACCCGGAAGTGACCCACACCAAGCAGGGCGGCCGCATCCTGTCGCGCTTCATCCTCGACATCTGCGAGTGTGAAGCCCTGTGGACCCCGTCGAAAATCGCTGAAGACGCCATCGCCCAGGTTCGCGCCCAGGTGGGCACCGACAACGTATTGCTCGGTCTGTCCGGCGGTGTCGACTCCTCCGTGGTTGCCGCGCTGCTGCACAAAGCCATCGGCGACCAGCTGACCTGCGTGTTCGTCGACAACGGCCTGCTGCGTTTGCACGAAGGCGAGCAAGTGATGGCCATGTTCGCCGAGAACATGGGCGTCAAGGTGATCCGCGCCAATGCCGAGGAGCAGTTCCTCAACAACCTGGCCGGCGAAGCTGACCCGGAGAAGAAGCGCAAGATCATCGGCCGTACCTTCATCGACGTGTTCGATGCCGAATCCTGCAAGCTGGACAACATCAAGTACCTGGCGCAAGGCACCATCTACCCGGACGTGATCGAGTCGGCTGGCGCGAAAAGCGGCAAGGCGCACGTGATCAAGTCGCACCACAACGTGGGCGGCCTGCCGGAAGAGATGAACCTGAAACTGGTCGAGCCACTGCGCGAACTGTTCAAGGACGAAGTCCGTCGCCTGGGCCTCGAGCTGGGCCTGCCGTACGACATGGTCTACCGTCACCCGTTCCCGGGCCCGGGCCTGGGCGTACGGATCCTCGGTGAAGTGAAGAAGGAATACGCCGACCTGCTGCGTCGCGCCGACCACATCTTCATCGAAGAACTGCGCAAGGCCGACTGGTACCACAAGGTCAGCCAGGCATTCGTGGTGTTCCAGCCGGTGAAATCGGTTGGCGTGGTCGGCGATGGCCGTCGTTACGCCTGGGTCGTGGCCCTGCGTGCCGTGGAAACCATCGACTTCATGACCGCGCGTTGGGCACACCTGCCTTACGAACTGCTGGAAACCGTATCCGGCCGCATCATCAATGAAATCGAAGGCATCTCCCGCGTTACTTACGACGTGTCGAGCAAGCCGCCAGCGACCATTGAGTGGGAATGATCCCGCGCCGTTCTTGACGGTTTGATCGCCAGTAAAAGGCCGTGTGAACCCTGTTCGCACGGCCTTTTTGCGTTTCAGACACCGGGGAGTCGAACGGGGGCCAAGCCCATCCTATGCAGCGCTGAACTCAATCCCTCGGTAGTTGCAAAACGTCGTCCGCTGATCTCCCAGGAATCCCGTTCGATGTAATAGCCGCCTGCATCATGTTTGATGGGCGTGCGAACGAGTTTCCCCCAGGTCACGATGCCGTTGTTGGTGACGGTTCTGCTGCGATGAACCAGTATGGGTTCACCGGTACTGGTGCTGAGGGTGTACATGCCAGGCCTGGGCAGGCCATCCTCCAGTCTTTGTGCAAGCACCACGCTTGGCGGCGTCGGGATTTGCAGCAACAAGTCATTTTTGGCGAACCCGGGCGGCTGTCCCGGTCGTGGCACGTCGGACACCCCCGGGTCGACCTTGATGCCGCCGAGCTCGTCCGCGCCGACACTTTCAATACGCAGGCCGATGCTGCCCTCAAGTTCGCTGACACCCGCTACCCCGCCATAGGTATTGGCGTGGCTGTTCCCGACCAACGCCACCCAGCGATGAGCGCCTCTGGCCGCCTGGTCGGCGCTGATGACCTGTTGGGCGAAAAAATTCATCATTTTTTGCCGGAAGTGGATATCGGCCCCCTGAATGCCGGCGCTGCGGTAACTGGCCAGGCAGTCGATGGCTTGCACGCGGATACGGTTTTGTTGCGCTGCCCTGACCACCTGTTCAAACGTGAATTGTTTGCTCGGGTCGGTCGAGAAACCAGCATCAAGATCCTTGAGATAACGTTCCAGATCCTCGGACATTACCCCGGTGCGGTTGAACGCATCGAGATCCGCTTGATGGAAATCGGTGAGCAGATGCTCCATGTACAGGGTTTTGACTTTTTGTTTTCGCAGCACGCTCATGTTTTCGATCAGAAACTGTTTGCTGCCCACGCTGGAGTGACCTTCACCGATGACCAGGCTTTGTGAGCGTTTGAAAATGACTTTGATGATGTCCTTGAACCTGGCATTCGCAACGAACGACGGGATCGCCGGCCTAGGTGGCAACTGGGGTTGCGGCAGGGAATAAAACGACACGGCGTCGTCGTATAGCCTTCGGCGCAGTCTTTTGAAGGCTTCCAGCTCATCGGCCGGCTTGTTGGGATTGATAAAGCCGTCCTTCAAATCTCCCTTTGCCTCCAAACCATTGGCTGCCTTTTTGAGGGCTGGCTTGATGTCCTGTGGCACATCGTATGCCGTCGCGGGGGCATCAAAGTCCGGAAGGGCCGGCTCGGCCCTGGCGAACAGATCGGAGAACCAGCCACCACCCGCCAGACCGGGACGCGTAATCGGCACCCAAGCACCCGTTTCATCCAGGTACACCGGTATGTTGCGGTAAAAGGAGTGGGGATTGACCGGGTCAATGATTGTCCAGCCATTCAGTTCGTTGCTGTAGCGGACCTGATAGAAACTGTCATCGATGGCAATGTAATTCCCCCCTGTTTCAGGCTGATAGATACCTTGGAACTTGCCTTCTTCGCTGACGGGAGAATAGCCGTCGAGAATCTCGTTGGTTTCAAAAGGAGCCAACAGGCCGGTATCTCCCGGGGTGGGTTGGATGGATTCGATGGGCAGTTGCACCGGGGGGCTCGGCGACTTCACATCTTCCCCGGGCGTGATTGCTGCTTCTGTTTCCGCTTCGGCTTCCGCTGCTTGGGCGAACTCGCTTGCCCCTATCAGGAACGGCAGGTTGAATAGGATGTCCACGCTGCCAAGGATGGCGCCTTTCACTGCAGCCTTGCGTTCGGCCTGGGTCGTGGCGTTAATGGCTTGATCGATGTGCAGGCCGACATTGGCAATGCCCGCGCCTATGACCACCAGCGCCGCTGGCCATGCCGCTGCGGCCATCGGCCCAAAAACGCGATTGAAAGCGTTGAGATAGCCGATCCACAGCTTTTTGCGCAGCTCTGCATTGGAGTGCAGCAGGTAATCGGCGTCGCTCAACATGCGCTCATGGGTGGACTGGCTCATATGGGTGAAAGCATCGCCGTTGATTATCTCGCCACGGTAGTGAAGCAAGTGGTGGTCGTTGGCGGTGTTTTCATCCGGTAGCACGTCGTACTCATGGGTGAGGCCGACGTTTTCATATTCGGTGTTCTCCAGGAAGTGGATGATCAGGCCAACGCCGGTGAAATTGGCGAGCTTTTGCCCCAGCGACGTGGGCTTTTCCTGCTCGATGTCGCGTTCTTGCTGTTTGAAATGCATGAGCATGCGTTCACGGCCTTCGGCGTCCTTGACCTCATTGACCAGCCATTCGTGCAACGCCTCGACGTTATGGAAGGCGTGAAAACCCTGGGCTTCGCCTGGAACGTAGAGAATGTTCAGGTCACTGCCGTCAGTGATGCTGAACATGTCCGTCGACACGAACTCGTCAATGCAGAACTTGCGAATCGTCAGACCATTGCCGGCGGGTGATTCGTCCAGCAACATCTGCCGGGTCAGCGGTCTGCCCAGATTGCCGGCGCAGGCGCTGAGCACCAGGGTGAAGTGCTCACCAGACAGATGTCCGTGTTCGTAGTCTTCAATGGCCTTGGCGATGAACGTGCATTTGGCCAGCGCGCGGAAGTTGGCGCTGTGTTTTTCCCAGAACGCCGCGACGGCGGTTTTGTAGCGATCAGCGAAATTGATGTCCCAGAAGGCTTTCAGCACGTCGCTGGCATGCAGGCGCACTTCGTTGTTTTCATCGTAACTCTCGGCATCGTCACCCACCCGGTAAAAGCCGCCGTAGAGATCCAGCAGGTCGGCATTGTCCTGGTCATGGACGCTGAAGCGTTGCATGACCAATTGCGGGAAGGTCATGGATTCCTTGGGTTTTTCCAGGATGTGCTGCCAGCCGGTAAAGGCCCTGGAGCTGCTTTGGGCACCATGGAACCGGTGCCACCAGACCGTGTCCGGTGTGAGGTCGGTGATGTGATAGCGAATGAGGATGTCCTGGGCGATCTGATACGCCATGGCGTACAGGTCGGGGCAGTCGTCGACCAGTTCGGGGATCAGGGCTTGAAGCGCCAACCCGTCGGCAGAGTTGAGCAGCGTGATTTCTTGAGTATCGTCCATGATATTTTCATCGAAGAGGTGGTAAGGCCGCTCACTGTCTCAAGGAGCGGCGTTTTTCATTGTGCAGGCTGCTGGCTAGCGCTCGGCCTGCTCATGAGGGCTGTGGGCGAGCGTTTCCCAGTTTCCTTCTGAATCCAGGCGAACCGGGATCGAGTCCGAGAGCGTCGTCGGGTGTTCCGGGTCGATGATGGCCCAGTTTCCTGTGCCGCTGAGGTCCGTTTCGTAGCGTACGTAGTAAGGTTTGTCGTCCAGCATGATCGCTGTCGAAGGGACGGAGTCGAGCTGGTAAATACCCTGGTACTTTCCGGGTGTGCTTTCGGGCGTCATGCTCTCGAGCAGCTCATTGGCCTGCCAGTTGTCCGGAATGACCGTTCGTTTCGGCGCTCCAGCCACATTCGTGAAGGCTTCACTCAGCGTTGCCGCGCTCTGTGCCTCGCCTTTGAGCACCGTCTCAGTGGCGCCCGCTTGAGACAGTTCCCCGGGGCTCTCAGGGGCAGGCCAACCCATGAGCTTCATGCCTTTGGACGCCAGCCGTTGATTGAGTGTGTCGAGGCTATCGAAAGGCTGGAAATCGAAGTCCGGCCAGACAGGGGACGCCAAGGTGAATTGTCCATCAGCCATTCTCTGGAGGGTGGTTTCGGCAATTTGTGCATTGGCATCGCGATAGATAAGTTTGATGGTGCTGTTTGAGCGCTGGAACGTGTACATGCCCGATTTTGCCAGCAGTGTTTTCAGTGCTCTTGGGGGGCGATAGGCCCAAGGGGTTTCGACGGGCACACGCCATTGCGCAACCACCAGATCTTGCTCGGCTCCGGGGTCGTTCAGCCCCTCTTCGACGTTGTAGACCGGGGAATCCGGATAGTCGCTGTACTCCAGTGCCAGGCCGGGATCGGATGTTATGGCCTGCGCCGATCCCGGGACTAAATCATCTACGCGCACACTCACGGCGTCCGTCTGCTCACTGATACCTGCATAGTTTCTGAATGACGTCAGGTTTTCCCGATCGACCAATGCGATCCAACGACCGGGGCCACGCGTCGACTCATTCAGTTGAATCACTTCGCTGGCGAAAAAACTCCTCGCCATTTGTTGTTGTGGCTCCAGGTTCACATGTCCGTTGATGTTGTAAGTAATCGCACAGTCGATGGCTTGAACCCTGACCTTTTGCGCATTGGCGGCTTTGACCAGGGACAGGACATTGAATTTGCCCTCGGGGTCGTTGCCTGCCTTCAGATCAAGTGTCGTCAAGTAGGTTTCGAGATCTTGCGGCATCTGGCCTGTTCGCGCGAAGGTGTCCAGATCGATTTGATTGGCGTTAGTCAGAAGCTCTTGCAGGTAAATAGTCTTCAACCCACGCCTGGCGAGCTCCGGCATGTTTTCGATAAGAATTTGTTTGCTGCCGATACTGCCTCGTGTCTCGCCCAATACCAGGCCAGGTTTTTGTGCGAACGCCGTTTCAAACAGTTCCGTTCGGCTACCGATCACCGTGGGGGAGGACGCCCTCGCGCGGTAGGAGGCCGGGTTAGCGTGGTAGTAGCGCTCGGCATCTGCAATCAAGCGCGCTCGTGAGGTGGCCTGGCGCTGTGCGAATCGACTGACACGGACCTGCTCGCCAGCGGCATTGCGCACGGTCACATATTCATCGGGACCGCCGAGCGCCCATTCCCGCATGCCGGGTGTCTCCAGTTTTTTTACATAGGTTCCTGGCGTTTGTGCCCATGCCTGGGCATCGGGTTGGCTGCTGACACCTTCAGTCCCGTCGGGCGGTGTCTCCATTCCGCCTCTAAGACCTGTTCGAGGCGCGAGTTCCCATTGACCTTCGGCGTTCAGTCGCACGGGTATCGAAGAGGTGAACCCGTCGGGGTTCGCCGGATCAATGATCGCCCACGTACCCCCACCGTTGACATCAGCTTCGTAACGTACGAAGTACTCACTGTTATTGAGGCGGATTGCAGTCGACGGATTCGAGGACAGGCGATAGGTTCCCAGGAACTTGCCGGGGGTCCGCACCAGGTTTTGCTCATCGAGCAGTATCGGGATTTTGTAGTTTTGCGGTGGCGACTCTACAGCGGCTGTCCCTGTCAGATCGTTGTTCTGTGCTGTCCGGCGAGGATCAATCAACTCTTCTGCCTGAGCATCGAACAGTTCGGTATCAGCGCCTGGATTCGCTTGCGGCGTGTCGGGCACTTGCACCGCTTCGCCCACCTCGGCGTCCACTTCGGCGCTGGCTTCCAGCAACGGTCCTGTACCTTTGAGAAACGGAAGGTTGAACAGGGTGTCGATGCCACTGAGGACCGCGCCGATGATGCCGGCTTTACGGTCCTGGCGGGTCTTGCCGTTCACCGCCTGATCGATGTTCAGTCCCATGTTGGCCAGACTGGCACCAATGACTGGCAGGGCCACGGGCCAACCGACGACGGCCATCGGCCCGAAAACCCTCACGCCGGCACTCAGGTAGCCGATCCACAATTTCTTGCGCAGATCGCTGTTGGAGGTAAGCGACAGGCTGGCCTCGGCGAACATGGCTGCCTGGGTTGAGTCGGTCAGCCAGCGGAAGGCATCACCACGGATGATCTGATTTTTTGCATTGATCAGATGATGATCCTGCTTGCCCCAGGTGCTGACCAGGCGGTTCATGATGTCCGGGATGTTGTCGGAAATCAGTTGCCGATCCGCCAGGCTGAAGTGGCTCAGGAATGTCTGTCGGGTCGGGCTTCTGTTCATTTGCAGCAGCACCCAGAAATGCATATCCATGGGTGTTTCCAGCACCTGGAATGACTTTGTGTCACCGGGGAGGTAGAGAATCTGTCTGCCTTCGGGACCAACGATGCGCAGAATGTTGTTGGCGACGTAGCCCGCCATGTCCAGTGTGCGAATGGTTGAGCCGCCGGTGATCGAGTAATCGCTTTTCAGCATTTGCAGGCTGGCGGGGGAGGTGACCGGGCCGCAGGTGGCCTGGATAACCTGCCGCAGGTTTTCATCGCTCAGCTGTCCGCCTTCATTGGCCTCCAGCGCTTTGACCAGAAAGGTGCATTTGGCGAGGGCCTGGAAATCGACCGACGAAGTGTTCCAGAACGCCTTGAGTCTGGCGGTGTAAAGCGAGCTGAAATCGAGGTTCCAGAAATACTTCAAGACGTCATTGCCATGCAGGCGAACTTCGTTGGTTTCATCGAAGTCTTCGGCTTCCGGGCCAGCGGTGTAAAAGCCGCCATAGAGGTCCAGCAAGTCAGCGTTGTCCTGATCGGTGGCGCGGAACCGGTGGATCACGAGTTGCGTCAGGGTGGTGGATTCGTGGGGTTTTTCCCGAATGTGTTGCCAGCCGGTAAACGATCTGGAACTGCTTTGCGCCGCTTTGAATCGGTGGAAATAAATGAGGTCCGGGTCGAGGCCGGCAATGCCCTGTTGCTTGAGCAGCTCGCTGGCGACTTCGCTTGCCATGTCTTGCAGGCCCGGGCAGGACAGGATCACCTTGTTGGCAATGGCCTTGAGCGTTGCTTTGTCTGCTGCGTTGGACAACGGACGGGATTCGGTTGAGTTCATCAGCTCTCGTTCCTTGAGAAAAAGTGAGCCGAAGATGCCCCTTACGCTCGAGCAATGTGCACTACATAGTTACGCCCGTTTGCGATTCGATTTCCGGTAGGCGCCAGTCTTTACCTCGTTCCGTTTCAGCCTGAATGTCCGATACCGCGCTGCGTCTATCCGCCGCGCCGCCCTTACTGTTTCTCATCCGCAGGTGTATCGTATTCGCCTTTTGCGGGCTTGGGCCTGCCGCGTTCAAGTGAGGTAGTTGAGTTCATGTCCTTTACCCGTCGCCAAATCCTCGGTGGCCTGGCCGGTCTTGTTGTCGTTGGCGTGGGGGCCGGTGGCGCGTCGCGCTATTGGTTGGGCAAGATGGCCGATTCGGACGCGGGCCACGACTATGAGTTGATCGCTGCACCGCTGGACGTCGAACTGGTGCCCGGCCACCAGACCCAGGCCTGGGCGTTCGGCCCGTCGGCGCCGGGCACCGAGTTGCGCGTACGTCAGGGCGAATGGCTGCGGGTGCGTTTCATCAATCACCTGCCGGTGGCGACCACCATTCACTGGCACGGTATCCGCCTGCCGCTGGAGATGGATGGCGTGCCCTACGTTTCCCAGCTTCCGGTGTTGCCGGGCGAATATTTCGACTACAAATTTCGTGTCCCGGATGCCGGCAGCTACTGGTATCACCCGCACGTGAACAGCAGCGAAGAACTGGGGCGCGGGCTGGTCGGCCCGCTGATCGTCGAAGAGCGCGAGCCAACCGGTTTCAAATACGAGAAGACCTTGAGCCTCAAGAGCTGGCATGTCGACGAGGTTGGCAATTTTGTCGAGTTCAGCATCCCCCGGGAAGCGGCCCGGGGTGGCACGGCAGGACGCTTGTCGACCATCAATGGGGTTTCGCAAGCCGTGATCGAATTGCCCGCCGGGCAGATCACCCGCGTGCGTTTGCTGAACCTCGACAACACCCTGACCTATCGCCTGAACATTCCCGGCGTCGAAGCGCAGATCTACGCGCTGGACGGCAACCCGATCGAGCCACGGCCGCTGGGCAAGGAATACTGGCTCGGCCCCGGCATGCGCATTTGCCTGGCGATCAAGGCACCGCCGGCCGGTGAAGAACTGTCGCTGCGCAACGGCCCGGTGCGCCTCGGGACACTCCGTTCGGTCGCCAACAGCGATGCGCCAACCGAGTGGCCAGCGGCGCTGCCCGCCAACCCGGTGGCCGAGCCGGACCTGGCCAATGCCGAGAAACTCAACTTCAATTTCGAATGGGTCGGTTCGGTGTCGGTGAACGTCGACAACGGCAAGCCGCCCAGCCTGTGGCAAATTAACGGCAAGGCCTGGGACATCACCGACAAGACCTGCGCCGACCGCCCGATTGCCAAACTCCAGAAGGGCAAAAGCTACATTTTCGAATTGAAGAACATGACCCAGTATCAGCATCCGATTCACCTGCACGGCATGAGTTTCAAGGTCATCGCCTCGAACCGGCACAAGGTGATTCCGTACTTCACCGATACTTACCTGCTGGGCAAGAACGAGCGCGCGCAAGTGGCGCTGGTGGCGGATAACCCCGGGGTGTGGATGTTCCATTGCCATGTGATCGACCACATGGAAACCGGCCTGATGGCCGCTATCGAGGTGGCATGATGCGGCAGATTCGACCCGCGGCGATCATCGACCGCAGCCGTGATCGCGACTTCATGCGTGAAGCGCTGGCGCTGGCCGCCCAAGGCGCGGCCCTCGGTGAAGTACCGGTGGGCGCCGTGTTGGTGCAGGATGGTGAGATCATCGGTCGCGGCTTCAATTGCCCGATCAGCGGCAACGACCCGAGCGCCCACGCCGAGATGGTCGCGATCCGCGCTGCCGCCCAGGCCGTCAGCAACTATCGCCTGCCGGGCAGCACGCTCTACGTCACGCTGGAGCCGTGCAGCATGTGCGCGGGCCTGATCGTGCATTCGCGCATTGCGCGGGTGGTGTACGGCGCGCTGGAGCCCAAAGCGGGGATTGTGCAGAGCCAGGGGCAATTTTTTACCCAGGGCTTTTTGAATCACCGGGTGTTGTACGAAGGTGGGGTGTTGGCGGAAGAATGCGGGGCGGTGCTCAGCGAATTCTTCAAGGCCCGCCGGGCAAAACCAACAATCTGAAAACCGCATCAATTCCTGTGGGAGCTGGCTTGCCAGCGATGACGTCGTCACATCAAACATTGATGTCGACTGAAACACCGCTATCGCTGGCAAGCCAGCTCCCACAGGTTTTTGCAGGGGCTGGAAGGAAAGGTTACTTCTTCGCGACGATCACTGCCCGCATCGGCGCCGGCAGCCCTTCAATCGTCTTGCTGTGATCTTCCGGATCAAGGAAATCGCTCAACGATTGATATTTCATCCACTCCGTCCCGCGCTGCTCTTCAACGGTGGTGGTGCTCACGTCCACGCATTTCACATCGCTGAACCCGGCACGGCGCAGCCACAACTCCAGCGCCGGCACCGAAGGCAGGAACCACACGTTGCGCATTTGGGCGTAACGGTCTTCCGGCACCAGCACCTGGTGCTTGTCACCTTCGACTACCAGCGTCTCCAGCACCAGTTCACCGCCCTTGACGAGGCAATCCTTCAGTGCCAGCAAATGCTCGATCGGCGAGCGGCGGTGGTAGAACACGCCCATGGAGAACACCGTGTCGAAGCCTTCGAGGTTCGGCGGCAGGTCTTCGAACGGGAAGGGCAGGTGCCAGGCATTCGGTTCGGACAAGTAGCGTTGCACTGCCTGGAACTGGCAGAAGAACAGCCAGTTCGGGTCGACACCGATCACGCTGTCCGCACCGGCGCCGAGCATGCGCCACATGTAATAGCCGTTGCCGCAACCGACATCGAGAATGCGTTTGCCCTTGAGGTCCAGGTGCGGGGCCACCCGCGACCATTTCCAGTCCGAACGCCACTCGGTATCGACATGCACACCGAACAAGTCGAATGGCCCCTTGCGCCACGGCGACAAACCCATCAGCGCAGTGCGCATCTGTGCGCGGGTTGCGTCGTCGCAATCGGTGTCCAGTTTCAAACCGTTGAGCAAATCGACGACCTTGGGCTGAATCTTCGGCAAAGCGTCCAGCGCGCTTTGCCAGCGCTCCAGATCGCCATGTCCTTTTTCCATTTTCTTGTCGAGTTGCGCCTGCAAGGTGTTGGCCCAATCGGCCAGCGGCGTGCCGGCCAGACGGCGGGCGAGGGGGGACAGATCAATCATGGCAAGGCAATCAACGAGGCAAAGTTAAGACACTGGAACCACGGCACGACTTTCGAGAACCCGGCCGCCAGCAGGCGTTCGCGGTGTTCTTCGAGGCTGTCGGGCTTCATGACGTTTTCGATGGCGCTGCGCTTCTGGGCGATTTCCAGTTCGCTGTAGCCGTTGGCGCGTTTGAAGGCGATGTGCAGGTCGGTGAGCAGCGCGTGCTCCTGCTCGTCTTCAAAGCGCAGTTTTTCCGAGAGGATCAATGCCCCACCGGGCAGCAGCGAGTGGCGGATGCGACTGAGCAATGCGCTACGCTGGTCCGGGGCGATGAATTGCAGGGTGAAGTTCAGTGCAACCACCGAGGCAGGCTGGAAGTCGAGGGCGAGGATGTCGCCTTCGATCACCTCGACCGGCAGCAACTCCTGGAACATCGAATCCTGGCCGTTGAGGTACTCGCGGCAGCGCTCGACCATCGCCGCGGAGTTATCCACAGCGATCACCCGGCAACCCTCGGTGCGCACATGCCGGCGCAGCGCCTGGGTCACTGCGCCGAGCGATGAGCCGAGGTCATACAGCACGCTATTGGGCTGAGCGAACTGCGCGGCGAGCACGCCGAGGTTTTCGACAATGGTCGGATAACCCGGCACCGAGCGCTTGATCATGTCCGGGAACACCCGTACCACGTCTTCGTTGAAGGCGAAGTCAGGCACCTGGGCCAAAGGCTGGGCGAATAGGCGATCGGGTTCTTTGCTCACGGCGGTTCCAGCGGCGTAGGTGGAAAAGGCCGGCATTTTAGCCAAGTTGGCGCGGGGATGCGCGGGTTGTCTGATAAACCGCTGGAGTTCACTCCGGTCAACGCAAAGAAACACCATTGTGGCGAGAGAGCTTGCTCCCGCTCGGCTGCGCAGCAGTCGCAAACCCGGCTGGTGGGGTGAATCTGTTGACGCGCGGTTGAATGGTTTCGGGGCCGCTTCGCAGCCCAGCGGGAGCAAGCTTCCTCGCCACAATGGTTAGCGTGATCTTTGGGGGAACGCCGAGGCAGTGATCCCCCATTGCCCCAGCCAGTAGCTGAGGATAATCACATAAGGGGCAGCATCAAATGGCATCACAAACCGGCTGATGCCAATCACGCTGTCGGAGAACACGAACGCCACCGCGCCCGCTGCCGCCAGCAGCGCAGAGCGTTTGGGCACGTCGGTCCCGAGTCGGGCCAGGGCGCGCCAGAGCATGGCGCTGATGGCTGTGCCATAGACAATCACGGGCACCAGCAATGGGCCGAGGCCGTTGGAAATCAGAATCCCCAGCAGGACGACGCCGACACCGAGGGCCAGCACCAGCGGCAGCACGGCCAGGCGTCGGCAATCGCTCAGATACGCCTTGAGATAGGCCAGGTGCGCAACCAGAAACGCACCCAATCCAAACACGAACAAATCCCCCGGCCATGCCAACAACACATCGCCCAGCAGGGAAAAAATCAGACCGAGGCTGATCCAGCGGCGGTACTCACCGGGCGGCGCATCGTGCAGCCAACCGAGCAGAGCCAATACGGGCAACGGCTTGACCAGCAGGCAGAGCATCGCAGCATGCACGCTCAAGCCATACAGGAACGTCAGCGCGCCCATCAGTGCCAGAATCAGCCAGCCCACGATCAGTTGACCGAGACAGTGCAGTCGAAGGAATCAACCGGCAGCACTTCCGGCGCCCATGGTTGTTGTGAGGTCAGGCGCAAACGCCCGGTGCCAGCGGCGAAGGCTTGAAAACGCCAGGTCGATACGCCTGCAGCGCCCACCACACCGGCATCTTCGGGGTTTCGATAAACCTCTGGCCCCAGCGGGCGCAACACGCCACCGGCCGAATCCTGGATCGTCCAGCGGTAGCCGGTGGTGGGATTGCTCGGCAAGGTCAGGATCAGGTTTTGCCCAGCACTGAGTTTCACCGGGCATTCGCTTTGTTTCTCCACCGTCACGTTATGTTTCGGTTGCGTGGCGCAAGCGGCCAGCAAGGCGAGTACGAGAGGGACAAACAGACGAATGGGGGACATAGGGTCAGTAGCTCCGGCGTTCACGACGAACGGCGAGCATAACCGAGATGAGACAAAGTGTGACCAGAGCCTTGGAGAAGAATGTTGGCAAATCAGGCTCTGGTTTGGAGGGAATGGTGAGGCTGATTAAGGATGTAAGCCCGTAATGTCGAGCTCACCTTCGATTTCGAGCTTATCGTGACCATAGAATTTCAGGTTAAATGTTAGTTGATACCTTTTAGTCGAATTATTTAAGTTGGCCGTGAAAGTTCCTTCGTATGCAGATTGCATAGAGCTTCCGCTGTGATACTCAACGGAGCGCAAATACCCTCCCCGCACAAAGTTCTGTTGTCCGCTTGGCGTGGCTTCATCGATAACCAACAGGAAAAACCTTGGATCTGGAAGGGCGAAGTTGATGTGCGCCTCAATTTTAATCCAATTGTCATCGCGGCTTGCGAAAACTACCTCGGAACTGAAGAATTCCTCATTGTTTCTCTTAGCCTTGAGGTAACCGGTAGCTTCTGATCGAGTAGCCTGTTTCAGGTTGGTCATGGAGTGTGCCTGTCAGTAACTAGGAATGATTTGAATTGAAAAGTTAGCATCACACCTTTTGAGAGGATACTGTCAAATGTGCTAGTTTTTTAGATTTAAATTGCGGTGCTAGTTGATCTTTTTATACTTAATAGTTCAATTCGCAAGGTGTTGATCAAATGCACAAAAAAAGACCAGGCAATAGCCTGGCCTTTTTGGTATTGGGTTGCCGGCTTAGAACAATACCTTAGCCACATCCGCAAACCGCTTGGCAAAGTGCACGGTAATGCCTTCTTTGAGATATTCCGGCAGCTCTTCGAAATTACCGCGATTGGCCTCGGGCAGAATCAGCTCGAAGATTTTCTGCCGCCGCGCCGCAATGACCTTTTCGCGCACCCCGCCAATCGGCAGCACATGCCCGGTCAAGGTGAGCTCGCCGGTCATGGCCACGCCTTTTTTCGGTGGCTGGTTGCGTGCCAGCGACAACAGCGCACTGGCCATGGTCACACCGGCGCTCGGGCCGTCTTTCGGTGTTGCACCTTCCGGCACGTGCAGGTGCACAAAGGCTTCATCGAAGAATTTCGGGTCGCCGCCAAACGACTTCAGATTGGAGCTGACGTAGCTGTAGGCGATCTCCGCGGACTCCTTCATCACATCGCCCAATTGCCCGGTGAGCTTGAAGCCGCGGTTAAGGGTATGGATGCGGGTGGCTTCGATCGGCAAGGTCGCGCCGCCCATGCTGGTCCAGGCCAGTCCGGTGATCACGCCCGTTCCCGACAACACTTGTTCATTGCGGAACACCGGTTTGCCAAGGGACGGTTCGAGGTCTTTCGGGCCGAGCTTGATCACCGCTTTGGGATCGTCGAGCAGCTTCATCACCGCTTTGCGAACCAGCTTGCCGAGGTTTTTCTCCAGCTGACGCACCCCGGCTTCACGGGCATAACCGTCGATCAAGGCTTTGAGCGCATTGTCGCTGATGCTCAGGCTGCCTTTGGATACGCCAGCCTTCTCCAGCTGTTTCGGCCACAGGTGACGCTTGGCGATGGCGACTTTTTCTTCGGTGATGTAGCCCGACAGGCGAATCACTTCCATCCGGTCGAGCAACGGGCCGGGGATCGAATCCAGGGTGTTGGCAGTGCAGATGAACAGCACTTTCGACAGGTCCATGCGCAGATCGAGGTAGTGATCGAGGAATTCGACGTTCTGCTCAGGGTCGAGGGTTTCCAGCAACGCCGAGGCCGGGTCGCCCTGGTAGCTTTGGCCCATCTTGTCGATCTCGTCGAGCATGATCACCGGGTTCATCACTTCGACGTCTTTGAGCGCCTGCACCAGTTTGCCCGGCTGTGCGCCGATGTAGGTGCGGCGGTGGCCCTTGATCTCGGCTTCGTCACGCATGCCGCCGAGGCTGAAGCGGTAGAACGGGCGCCCGAGGGATTCGGCGATGGATCTGCCGACACTGGTTTTACCCACGCCCGGTGGCCCCACCAGCAACACGATGGAGCCGCTGATCTCGCCTTTATAAGCGCCGACTGCGAGGAACTCGAGGATGCGGTCCTTGATGTCGTCGAGACCGGCATGATGGTTGTCTAGCACCTTGCGCGCATGCTTGAGGTCGAGTTTGTCCTCGCCGTACACGCCCCATGGCACCGACGTCGCCCAGTCGATGTAGTTGCGCGTTACTGCGTACTCCGGCGAACCGGTCTCGAGGATCGACAGTTTGTTCATTTCCTCTTCAAGGCGTTTCTGCACCTGCGCGGGCAGCACTTTGCCGACCAACCGCTGTTCGAACTGCTCGAGGTCGGCGCTGCGGTCGTCCTTGGTAAGACCCAGCTCCTGCTGGATGACCTTCAGTTGTTCCTTGAGGAAAAACTCGCGCTGGTGCTCGCCGATCTTGCGGTTTACTTCAGCGGAGATTTCTTTTTGCAAACGCGCGACTTCGACTTCCTTGCGCAACATCGGCAGGACTTTTTCCATGCGCTTGAGCATGGGCACGCAGTCGAGCACTTCCTGCAGCTCGCTGCCGGTGGCCGAGGTGAGCGCAGCGGCGAAGTCGGTCAGCGGTGACGGGTCGTTGGGGCTGAAGCGGTTGAGATAGTTCTTCAGCTCTTCGCTGTACAGCGGATTGAGCGGCAGCAGTTCCTTGATCGCATTGATCAGCGCCATGCCGTAGGCCTTGACCTCGTCGGTCGGCTCGGTGGGCTGGTGCGGGTATTCGACTTCCACCAGATACGGCGGGCGATGGTGCTTGAGCCAGGTTTTCAGGCGAACCCGGGTCAGGCCCTGGGCGACGAATTGCAGCTTGCCGTTCTCGCGACTGGCGTGATGCACCTTGACCAGCGTGCCGTACAGCGGCAAGGCCGAGGTGTCGAAATGGCGCGGGTCTTCCTGGGGCGTGTCCATGTAGAACAGGGCCAGGGAATGGTGATCGGACTTGGCGACCAGATCGAGGGTCTCGGCCCACGGCTCTTCATTGACGATGACCGGCAGCACCTGGGCCGGGAAGAACGGTCGGTTGTGGATCGGGATGATGTAGACCTTGTCCGGCAGGTTCTGGCCGGGCAGGGCAAGGCCTTTGCCGGGAGTGTGGTGGGTGGCGTTTTCCGGGTCTGCGTATTCGCTCGGGTCTTCAGGGAATTCTTGCTGGTCGCTCATGGGGGCACCTGCGCAATGGGTATGGGTCTTAGATGGGGCAGGTTGGCGGTGGTTTCAATGCATGCCTTGGCGTTAATGAATCATTCGAAGGTGTGTTCAGCAGGGATTCAGGTTAGCTGGACTGTGGCGCGGCGCATTGATTCAGGGGAGAGAAAACCTGTCCACAGTGCACAGTCCTGTTGCGCCAAGGACGCACCTGACTGTTCTGCCAGTTCAAATCAGTGGTTCGTCAGTTGCCCCGGATCAGCGCAAAGTTTCTCGGTGACGAGGCGCTGATCGTGTGCAGTCTTCGCGAATCTGCAAGCCATCGACGGCCAATGGCGCTTCGATTCTGCGGTATCGCGACAACTCCGGTAGCGCGGGTGCGCCGATCACCAGAAGTGCGCCGGCCTGGTCCCCCGAGAGCGCGCCGGCGCCGCAGATTTTCGCCGCGCCACCGGCCTTTTCGATGACCCGAATGAGTTTGGCGATATTCCTTGGCACCACGCCGAGGCTTTCCAGCGCGGCTTCGTATTCTTTGAGCAGGTGCTTGAGTGTCGCGGGCATCAGGACCGGCCGCTGCAGCAGCGCCCGGAAGCGTTCAGCGGTGTGACGCATGCGTTTTAAAAGTGCATTGTCGGGGCCTTCGAGCCGTTGGCGGGTGGCGGCGATGACTTGTCCGGTGGTCTCACGGGCGGCGCCGGTGTCGTAGAGTTGTACGTCACGCAACTGCAACCACGCCGTGCTTTTAGGCCAGGCGATCAGTTTGAAATTGCCATCGGCCATGGGGCGCCGCTCGACCGTCGAACCCAGCAGGCTGGTGTTGTGATCGATCCCTGACGGTTGGCCGTGCTGGTAACGTTCGATGCTCATCGCCACCGATTCCAGCGGGTGCTGTCGCGGTTGCAAATCGAAGAATCGCAACAGCGCCGCGGCCAGACTGACAGCCAAGGCACCTGAGCTGCCAAATCCGCAATGGATGGGAATGGTCGACTCCACCCGCACGGAAAATCCCCGCCATTGATTCGGTGTCAGCTTGCGCAGAATTACGCCAATGGCACATTTGACCAGGTAATCGGCGTCGATTTTTCCAGTGAGGGTAAAGCCCGGGATACGCAATTGGGCCTCGCGACTCGGGTAGTCGAGCAATGTTGCCAGTGTGTAACAGCGATGATGGTCAAGACCGGGCAGCTGCAACTCTATGTATTGGTCGTTACGGGGGCGCACTTGCACGTCGCAATACAGGCCCAGAGATGTGGCGATTGCCGGACAACCGTGAAGGAGGGCGTGCTCGCCCATCAGGATGATTTTGCCGGGTGCGCGGGCTTGTATGGTGGTGGCTGTCATGGTTCAGCTTCCCGGCTTTCGCATGTTGCCGTTTGCATGTCGGGCGCGTAGCGGCCTTGCAAGGCCTGATTGGGTGTGAGGCATGAAGGCTCCGCGGGTCATCCATGAGTACGTGTTCACGGTTGATGATGCGCAGCGGAGAAACGGAAAGATACTGTGAAAGTTGACAGTTTTTTAGAACGATTGGCGATTGATCGGTACGCCTCATCAAGTAGCAGACCAGGCCCGGACACACAGACAAAAAAGGCGACTCCCTCTCAGGAGTCGCCTTTTCCGGTTAACCGCCGTTAAAACTTATTCCGACAGTTTGTAAGCAATCACATAGTCACCCTGTTTGGTGCCCAGTGAACCATGACCGCCGGCGACGACGAGCACGTATTGCTTGCCGTCCTTGCCGGTGTAGGTCATTGGCGTGGTTTGTGCGCCGGCCGGCAGGCGGCCTTCCCACAGTTGCTTGCCGTTTTTCACGTCGTAGGCGCGCAGGTACTGGTCGAGGGTGCCGCTGAGAAAACCGACGCCACTGGCGGTGGTGAAGGTGCCGCCCAGGCTTGGCACGCCCATGCTCAGCGGGATCGGCACCGGCGAGCTGTCGCGCACGGTGCCGTTCTTGTGCATCCAGATTTTCTGCTGGGTCGTCAGGTCGATGGCGGCGACATAACCCCACGCCGGCGCCTGGCAAGGCAAGCCCATCGGCGACAGCAGCGCTTCGAGGACTACGCCGTAGGGCGCGCCCTTGTTCGGCTGCACGCCTTCGGTTTCGCTTTTGCGCGGGCCTTGGGCGGCGATTTCAGCGGCCGGGATCATTTTCGATTTGAAGGCCATGTAGCTCGGGTTGACGAAAGCGATCTGACGCACCGGGTCAACCGAGATACCGCCCCAGTCGAACACCCCGAAGTTGCCTGGATAAACAATCGAACCCTGCAGCGATGGCGGCGTGAACGGACCGTCGTAGCGCATGGATTTGAAGTCGATCCGGCAGATCAGTTGGTCGAACGGCGTCACGCCCCACATGTCGCGCTCTTGCAGCGGTGGCGGCATCAGGTTGAGGTCGGATTTCGGTTGGGTCGGCGAGGTATGATCGCCTTCCACCGCGCCTTGCGGCACCGGCACTTCGTTGATCGGCACGATGGCCTGGCCGGTGCTGCGATCGAGCACGTAGATGCTGCCTTGCTTGGTTGACGCCAGGACGGCCTGCTTCACGCCATCGGCGGTTTTCAGGTCCATCAGGGTCGGCTGACCACCGACGTCCATGTCCCACAGGTCATGGTGGGTGAACTGGAAGTGCCAGCGCACCTTACCGGTGGCGATGTCCAGAGCGGTCAGGCCCGCGGCGTGCAGTTCCGATTCAGGGGTACGCGCGCCACCGAACTGGTCCGGGGTCTGGTTACCCATCGGCAGGTAGAGCATGCCGAGTTTTTCATCGACCGCGAACATCGACCACATGTTCGGCGAGTTACGGGTGTAGACCTTGCCTTCGGCAATCGGCGTGGTGTCGTCCGGGTTGCCGCTGTCCCAGTTCCACACCAGTTTGCCGGTGTGCACGTCGAACGCACGGATCACGCCGCTTGGCTCGTCGGTGGAGACGTTGTCGGTGACGTGACCGCCAATCACCACCAGGTCCTTGGTGACCGCTGGCGGCGAAGTGGAGTAGTAACCACCGGCCGTGAAGCCGCCGATGTTGGCGCGCAGGTCGACCTGGCCTTTGTCGCCGAAGTCTTCGCACATTTTGCCGGTGTCGGCGTTGAGGGCGATCAGGCGGGTATCGGCGGTTGGCAGGAAGATCCGGCGCGGGCAGACACTGGCCACCGGTGCGCTGGCGCTGCCGGTCGGGCTCTGCTCGGAGGCGTACACCGCGTCATCGTGATAGGTCACGCCACGGCAGGTCATGTGCGCCCAACCCTTGAAGTTCGCCGCGTTCTGCGTGGAGAGCTTCGGATCGAAACGCCAGATTTCCTTGCCGGTGTCCGGGTCCAGCGCAATCACCTGGCTGTGCGGCGTGCACACGTACAGCATGCCGTTGACTTTCAGCGGGGTGTTTTCGGCGGTGGTTTCGCCCGGGTCGTTCGGCCCTGGCAGGTCGCCGGTGCGATAAGACCAGGCTTGCACCAGTTTGTGCACGTTCTGCGGGGTGATCTGCGCCAGTGGCGAGTAACGGTCACCGTGGGCGCTGCGGCCGTAGGAGTTCCAGTCACCCTCCGGCATGGCCGGGGCGGTGTTGGTCATGCCATCGACGCTGTCGCGGTCCAGTTGACCCTTGATTTCACCGGGGTTGGTGAACTGGCTGGCCAACGCGGTAACGCCAGCGAGCACCACGGCCACACCCAGCGCGCCGGTGCCCATCGGTGCGGCACCGTCACGCAGCAACGGACGACGAAACCACGGCAGCAACATCACCAGGCCCAGCGCAAACAGCATCGCCAGGCGCGGCACCAGTTGCCACCAATCGAGGCCGACTTCCCACAATGCCCATACGGTGCTGGCGAACAGCACCAATGCGTACAGGCCCAGTGCGGCACGGCGGGCCAGCAACAACAGGATGCCGGTCAACGCCAGGCCGATACCGGCCAGCAGGTAGTACAGCGAGCCGCCGAGCATGCTCAGCTTGATCCCCCCGGCCAGCATGGCCAGGCCCATTAGCAGAAGCAGTATGCCAAGCAGGCTTGGCCATAGACGGCTTCGACCCAAGGCACCATCAGTGCTCATAGTGTGATTCTCCGTGACGTTTCAAGTAGTCCCGCGCAAGTTCACTGTAGATGACGATCCTGTGCGGGCAGGGTTCAGATAAAAACCGGTTGGTTGATGCCATTCCTGTAGGAGCGAGGCTTGCCCGCGAAGACGGTGTGTCATTTGGCATTGAGGCTGCCTGACCCACCGCCATCGCGGGCAAGCCTCGCTCCTACAAGGGCTTTGCTTGTTTTTTAGAACGATGACTGGATCTTGATCCCGCCGATCAGCGCGTCATCGACGTCGTTCACGCCACCCGGGTGGCGGATGTATTGCAGGTTCGGGCGCACGGTCAGCCAGTTGTTCACATGAACGCCGTAATAAAGTTCGGCGCTGTATTCGGTGTCTTGCGGCGGCAAGTAGGCTGGATCGTCGTAGTCGAAAACCGCGTGGGCCTGGTTGGTTGCCTCGGAGTTCTTGCGATACGCCGGGTTGACGTGCACGCGCGCCATGGCGAAACCGATATCGTCCCTGGCGCGAGCGTCGAACAGGCCTTTGTAGACGACGCCGGCCTGGACGTAGTTGTCGATGGCGTTGGTTTTCTTGTCGTGCATCGTGCCGTTGGCGAACACGCTCAGGCCGCGGGAGTGGTCGCTGGCGATGCTGGTGATCTGCTGCTGGATGCCGAGCCACACACCGTGCTTGCTCGATGCACTGCGGTAGGCTTCGCCACTCAGGGCGGCGGGCTGGCCATTGCTGTCTTTGTAGACGTCGGTGGCGTTGGCGTTGCTGTAGTAATAACCGGCGCGGTACTCACCCGGCAGGCCATTGAGCCTGGGCGTCCACACCAATTCCACCGGGAGAATCGCGCCTTGGGTGCCGCTGCCACTGAGCTTGAAGCCGTTGTCGCGATCAAGGTTCGACGGGTTTTGCTCGTACACGCCGACTTGTGCGTACAGTTCGGGCGTCAGGTGATACTTGACCCGCATCGCCCACTGGCTGACCGGCCAGTTGTACCAGATGTCCCCCGCCCAGTTGCCGACCTGCGAGCCGCAAAATGCCAGGTTCTGGAAATCGCACGGGAAGCTGTTGAAGTCTTCGCCTTCACCGAAGCGGCCGACCTTGATGTCGAGTTGCTGATCGAAGAATTTCTGCTGATACCACATCTGTGTCAGGCGCCAGGTCTGGCCGCGGCCCCAGACTTCCTGGGCCGATGTGAAGCCGCCGACACGCGGATCGTTGATGCGGTCGTTGCTGATGTTGTTGCCGCTGCGTTCGGTGATGGTCAGCTGAAATTCGGCGTCGTCCCAACCGAGTATCTTTTGCAGGTCCAGGTGCGTACCCAGACCAAACTGGTCGCTGTAACGCGCCGTACGGTCGTGATCGTAACCACCGTGCAGATTGCTGCCCATTTCACCGGTGTAATCGATTTTGAAGTCGTAGCCCTTTTCCGCCAGTTCTGTACGCGTGCCGTTCCAGTCGCCGAGCATCCACGGTGAATCGCTATCGAAGGCCGGGGCAGCCTGGGTACAAGTGGCAAGGCCAAGCGCGGTGCAGCCACCGAGCATTTTCAGGACTTTTCGACAGGCGACCGGCATTGAGACAGCGCTGTCTTGGGGGGAAGGGAAATCAGGCATAGAAGGAAATTCTTAATCTTTTTCTAAGGAATGAACGACGCGTAGCAAGATGGATGAAGCGTTTCAGCGATAGCGGGGCGCAAGCATAATGTTCTGTTACAAATAGAGAAAGCGCTTTTCCTGACATGCATCCTTTCTGAATTGGTAACAGTCACCACCTATTACTGTAGGAGCGAGCCTGCTCGCGATGAATTCAAGAGCGCCGCGAGGCGTCTGCAATCCAGCGTTATCGTTGACGACCAACGCTGACAGGCTCGCTCCTGCAAGGGGCCGCAATTCACCTACATTTAGCGAATAGCGCATGCAGCGCTTCCACCGCAACAGCCGCTCGGCTAAGGTGCGCGGCTTCCCCATTCCAACATCGCTGAAGGCCCGGCATGACCGAACAGAACAACGACCCGCTGCATGGCGTCACCCTGGAGCAGATCCTCAATGCCCTGGTCGAGCACTACGAATGGTCGGGGCTGGCCGAACGCATCGATATCCGCTGCTTCAAGAGTGACCCGAGCATCAAGTCGAGCCTGACGTTCCTGCGCAAAACCCCGTGGGCACGGGAGAAGGTCGAGCGCTTGTACGTGAAACTGATGCGTACCAAGCGACCGCTCTGAACATGTTCAAGGCGCCTGCCGTGCGACGTCGTTTCGTGGCCGTGGCTGCCATC
Organism: Pseudomonas sp. Sample_22; assembly: GCF_004307635.1. Classification (NCBI taxonomy): domain Bacteria; kingdom Pseudomonadati; phylum Pseudomonadota; class Gammaproteobacteria; order Pseudomonadales; family Pseudomonadaceae; genus Pseudomonas; species Pseudomonas sp. Sample_22. The sequence continues at coordinate 602 of NZ_RCNY01000083.1, read as the reverse complement.
CTCGGTTGGGCCGGTTTGAGCATCCAGATGTACCTGATCTTCCATTCACGCTGGACGCTGGGTGCCAGTCTGCTGGGTGGGCTGGTGAGCTTCTTCAGCTATTTCACCGTGCTGAGCAATACGCTGGTGGCCACAGTCCTGACCTGTGAACTGACTTCGCGCGAGTCGGCTGTGCGTCGCTGGTTTTTACAGCCATGGGTCAGCAGCGGCATCGCCGTGAGCATCGTCGTGGTCGGGCTGGTGTACAGCCTTTTATTGCGCCATCTATGGCATCCCGAAGGTTGGCAATGGCTGGCCGATGAGCTGATGCATGATGTGATGCCAGGGTTGTTCCTGGTTTACTGGTTGTGTTGCGTACCCAAGGGATTTTTGCGCTTGCGCCATATCGCCCTGTGGATGATTTATCCGCTGGTGTACTTCGGCTATGCGCTGTTGCGCGGGCATCTGCTGGCGGTTTATCCCTATCCGTTCATCGATGTCGAGAAGCTGGGTTATCCACAGGTGTTCGTCAATGCCGGAGGCTTGTTGCTAGGGTTCGTGCTGACTTCAGTTTTGCTGATTGGGCTGGATCGTTGGCGAGCGGCGAGATGCTGAACGCTTTT
>NZ_RCNY01000096.1:81664-98592 GCF_004307635.1 Pseudomonas sp. Sample_22 | reverse complement strand
GTAACGCCATCCCGCTGATCATCACCGGTATCTGCAGCATCCTCGGCACCGTCGGCGCCCTGTGGTGGTACGGCTACCTGCACTTCGCCAAGCCCGAGGATGCGTTGCTGCTCAATGAGTTCACCATGCTCAAGACCGTGCCGGGCGAAGACTACAAAGTCTCCCTGGAACCGGCCGCGCAAGTGGCGCAGTGCATCGATGGCGTGCTGGTGTTGTTCGACACCGAACAGAAAGGCCTCACCGGCGTGCTGGTCAACGACCGCAAGAAAGCGGTGCGTTGCATGGGCCAGGAAACCCCGCAGAAGTTGGAGCAATAAACCGATTTTCACAGGCAACACAGAACCAATGTGGGAGCCAGCCTGCTGGCGATTGCGATTGAACATTCAACAGTGATGTTGACTGATCCAACGCTATCGCCAGCAAGCTGGCTCCCACAGGTTTTTGTGTGCTGACAACTTACTGGGTGTTAGAGCTCACCGCCGAACGCGGAATCACCGGTTGGTTATCGTTGGAGATTGTCACTTCCACCCGACGGTTTTGCGCCCGGCCCGAGGTGCTGGTGTTATCCGCCACCGGGTATTCCTTGCCGTAACCCTGGGCAACGATGCGGGTTGGATCAACGCCCATCTTCACCAGCGCCATGCGCACGGAGTTGGCGCGACGTTCCGACAGCGACTGGTTATGCGAGGCAGTCCCGGTGCTGTCGGTGTAGCCCTCGACGATCACTTTGCGATCAGGGTTTTCCTGGAGGTACTGCGCCAGTTTGTTGATGTTCATCAGGCCGTTGGATTTCAGCTCGGCCTTGTCGGTAGCGAACAGCACATCACCGAATGTCACCAGGGTGCCGCGATCGGTCTGTTTGGCGTTGAGGCTGTCCTGCAACTGTTTGATCTGCTGATCGCGAGCGTCGAGACGGGCCTGGGCGCGTTGTGCCGAAGCATTTTTCAGATTGGCTTCGGCGGTGCGCAGGGCAATGGTCTGTTTGGCGACTTCAACCCGCTGGTTGGTCAAATAGGCCAACTGATCGACCTTGGCCTGATCTTCCTTGTCCAGGTAAGCCTTGTCGGCCTTGTCCAGGTAATCACTGGCTTCCTTGGTTTCCAGTGCGGCGACTTTGCTCGCCTGCGGGTTGGCTTGCAGGCCGGAATAATTGGTGCGGGCCTGTTCAAGGTTGGCATTTGGCGGCGTGGAGCAGGCAGCCAGGGCAACGCTTGCGGCCAGCAGAGCAGGGAGCATCAAATGTTTGGAATTCATAGTGGTATCGTCCTTTTGATCGTCTGAGAGATAGTCATGTCGCGCCGTTACTGGACGGTGCGCTGACTTTCCTGACGCAGTTCCTGAACCCCTTTTTGAGAGTCCTTTACAGTCTGTTCGGCTTTCATCGCCTGGGCTTTGCGCTCGGCTACGCGGGCATCCCACTCAGCCTGTTCAGCCAGGACTTTCGCCTGATCGTACTGTTTGTCGTGCATGGCGATTTCAGCTTGCTTGAGCTTGTCCTGGGCAGCCTTCATTTCCACCGCAGCAAATTCGGTACCGCCCGCGCTGACGGCGTCTTTGACTGCAGACTCGCTGACGGCGAATTGCTCGGACGGTGGGTTGCCGGCGCAACCGGCCAGCACAAGGCTGCTGCCGATGGCCAGGGCAGCCATCTTCAGGCCATGCAGTGGGGTAAACGAGGATTTGCCAGTTCTGGTTTTCATAATCTTCAACTCCATTGGACTACTTCCTGAACAACGTGAACATCCATCCTGGGCAAGGAGCCGAACCGTCATTTTCGGGTCGTTTTGAAACGGCCGTCCCAGGCGTGGTTACGTGGGTTGACCCGAGGCGTTTTTTGAAAGTTCAGAGAAATTTAGCCAGCTATCGAAAAAACGTGATCGGCTTGGCAGGGGCTTAAAGCAAAAAATGTGTGAGCGAGCCTGCTCGCGATAGCGCTGTATCAGTCGACATTGAAGTTGAATGTCAGTCAGCTATCGCGAGCAGGCTCGCTCCCACAGGGGGGATGTGCGGAGGAGGGAATCAGTGTTTCTGCTTGTCGTTGCCAGCTGACAAATCGTGCAGATGGCGCCTGGACAGCGCAAGAAAACGCGGAGTCGGGCCGATGTCTTCGTACAGCGGGTCACCTTCTTCGTCGGTGGCGACCACTGTCGAGCCCTTCACATACGGGAAGCTCTTTTCGAGTTCTTCAAGTGCGGCGCCGATCAACTCGCCGAGCAACTCTTCGGGATGCCGCTTGGGGTACATCTCGGTAATCGCCGCCAGGCGTGCGGCGGCTTCCACGTCCAGGTGAATCGTGTAGCCGGTCTTGGTCAGGCGACCCTTGGCGTTTTCTTCCCAATGCTGGGCAAGTTCACGGATTTTCATAATCACCTCGTTGCGCGCCTGCTCGTGGCAGGCCGGGGGAGTATCCGGCGTTGGCCGGCGACAGCCGTTGTACGGCGTACTGTTCAGACTAGCTTCATCGCACAAGGTTTAAAGGTCCTTCGTCGTCTTGCTTGTAAGAAGACGTCTGGAGCGGCACTCTTGGGTTTACTGGCCGCCCGGATTCTTTGCTGGAGAACTGCTGATGACCGATATCGATGCACGCTTGCGCGAGGACGTTCACCTGTTGGGTGAGCTGTTGGGCAACACCATTCGTGAACAGTACGGGGACGGCTTTCTCGACAAGATCGAGCAGATCCGCAAAGGCGCCAAGGCTGACCGTCGCGGTTCGATGGACGCCGAGCTGAGCGCCAGCCTCAATCAATTGACCGAAGCTGAATTGCTGCCGGTGGCGCGGGCGTTCAACCAGTTCCTCAACCTGGCCAACATCGCCGAGCAATACCAGTTGATTCATCGTCGCGAAGAATCCCAACAGGCACCGTTCGAGTCACGGGTACTGCCGGAACTGCTCGCGCGCCTGCGAGACGAAGGCCATGGCGCCGAGTCATTGGCCCGGCAACTTGGTCGACTGGAAATCGAACTGGTGTTGACCGCGCACCCGACCGAAGTCGCGCGCCGCACACTGATCCAGAAATACGACGCGATTGCCGCTCAACTGGCCGCCCAGGACCACCGCGACCTGACCAGCGCCGAGCGCGAGCAGATCAGGACGACGTTGCAACGCCTGATCGCCGAAGCCTGGCACACCGAAGAAATACGCCGTACACGCCCGACGCCGGTCGATGAAGCCAAATGGGGCTTTGCAGTGATCGAGCATTCGCTGTGGCAGGCGATTCCGAATTACCTGCGCAAGGCCGATCAGGCACTGCATGCCGCCACTGGCCTGCGTTTGCCGCTGGAGGCTGCGCCGATCCGCTTTGCTTCGTGGATGGGCGGCGACCGTGACGGCAACCCGAACGTGACGGCAGCGGTGACCCGTGAAGTGCTCCTGCTGGCACGCTGGATGGCCGCCGATCTGTACCTGCGCGATATCGATCATCTTGCGGCCGAACTGTCGATGCAGCAGGCCAGTGACGAACTGAAGGCCAAGGCTGGCGACAGTGCCGAACCGTATCGAGCTGTACTCAAACAACTGCGAGAACGCCTGCGCGCTACCCGCAATTGGGCTCACACTGCGTTGACTACGCCGACACCTGCTTCGGCCGACGTACTGCAAGACAACCGCGACCTGCTTGATCCTCTAGAGCTTTGCTATCACTCGCTGCATGAGTGCGGCATGGGCGTAATCGCCGACGGCCCGCTGCTCGATTGCCTGCGCCGGGCGGTGACGTTCGGCCTGTTCCTGGTGCGGCTGGATGTGCGCCAGGACTCGTCGCGCCATAGCGCGGCCATGAGCGAAATCACCGATTACCTCGGCTTGGGCCGCTACGAGGATTGGAGCGAGGAAGAACGCATCACGTTCCTGAGCCGCGAACTGAACAACCGACGGCCCTTGCTGCCGGCCCACTACAAACCGTCCGCCGACACCGCCGAAGTGCTGGCGACCTGCCGGGAAATCGCCGCCGCGCCACAAGCTTCCCTTGGTTCCTACGTCATCTCCATGGCCGGTGCGGCTTCCGATGTGCTGACGGTTCAGTTGCTGCTCAAAGAATCCGGCGTGTTGCGGCCGATGCGCGTGGTGCCGTTGTTCGAAACCCTGGCCGACCTCGACAACGCCGGCCCGGTGATTGAAAAACTGTTGTTGCTGCCGGGTTATCGCTCGCGTCTGCAAGGGCCGCAGGAAGTGATGATCGGCTACTCCGACTCGGCCAAGGATGCCGGCACCACCGCAGCAGCGTGGGCGCAGTATCGGGCGCAGGAGCGTCTGGTGGATATCTGCCGCGAGCAGCAGGTGGAACTGCTGTTGTTCCACGGTCGCGGTGGCACCGTGGGCCGTGGCGGCGGCCCGGCGCATGCGGCGATTCTGTCGCAACCACCGGGGTCGGTGGCGGGGCGTTTCCGTACCACCGAGCAAGGGGAAATGATTCGTTTCAAATTCGGCCTGCCGGACATCGCCGAACAGAACCTCAATCTGTATCTGGCGGCGGTACTCGAAGCGACGTTGTTGCCACCGCCGCCGCCCACGCCCGAGTGGCGCCACTTGATGGACGAACTGGCCGCCGACGGGGTCCGTGCGTACCGCGCCGTGGTGCGGGAAAACCCGCAGTTCGTCGAGTACTTCCGCCAATCGACCCCGGAACAGGAATTGGGACGCTTGCCACTGGGCAGTCGCCCGGCCAAGCGTCGTGCCGGCGGGATCGAAAGCCTGCGCGCAATCCCGTGGATCTTCGGCTGGACCCAGACGCGCCTGATGTTGCCGGCCTGGCTCGGCTGGGAAGCGGCGCTGAGCAAGGCGCTGGAGCGCGGCGAAGGCGAACTGCTGGGGCAGATGCGCGAGCAATGGCCTTTCTTCCGCACCCGCATCGATATGCTGGAAATGGTCCTGGCCAAGGCCGACGCCGATATCGCGCAATCCTACGATCAGCGTCTGGTCGAACCGGATCTGCTGCCGTTGGGCGCGCACTTACGCGACCTATTGTCGCAGGCGTGCTCGATCGTGCTCGGGCTGACCGGTCAGTCGCAGCTACTGGCACATAGCCCAGCCACCCTCGAATTCATTCGCCTGCGCAACACTTACCTCGACCCGCTTCATCTATTGCAGGCCGAGTTGCTGGCCCGTTCGCGGCAACAGGATGTGGCACAGGACAGCCCGGTGGAACAGGCGTTGCTGGTGTCTGTGGCGGGGATTGCCGCTGGTTTGCGCAATACCGGCTAAAGTTTTTGTCGTTGGATGAGGCGTCCGGAGTATGTGCCGGATGCCGTCCGAGGGCGCGGATAAAAGTGCTGCCAAGCGACAGTTAATGTTGGGGTTGCGACGAGGGAAACCGCGTCCAAAGGTCGTAGCCGACGCGGGTTTCTCCGACTTTTGGCGGCTTGTGTGGTCGCAGCCTGCTGTGTATCTTGATCAGCCTTTGGCCGTTTGGGCGGTCACGACCCTATTTTTGAGATTGGCCCCACGAGGCGAATCTGACGTTATCCATATAAAAAATTGAGGAGCACATCGATGCGCGTCATTCTGCTGGGAGCTCCCGGGGCCGGTAAAGGTACTCAGGCTAAGTTCATCACCGAAAAATTCGGCATTCCGCAAATTTCCACCGGCGACATGTTGCGTGCTGCGGTCAAGGCCGGCACCGAACTGGGCATCAAGGCCAAGAGCATCATGGATGCCGGCGGCCTGGTTTCCGATGACCTGATCATCGCGCTGGTCAAGGACCGTATCTCCCAGGCTGATTGCGCCAACGGTTTCCTGTTCGACGGTTTCCCGCGCACCATTCCTCAGGCTGAAGCCTTGGTGACTGCCGGCGTCGAGCTGGACGCTGTGGTCGAGATCGCCGTTGAAGACGAAGAAATCGTCCAGCGCATTGCCGGTCGTCGTGTCCACGAAGCCAGTGGCCGCGTGTACCACATCGTCTACAACCCGCCGAAAATTGCCGGCAAAGACGACATCACCGGCGAAGAGCTGGTTCAGCGCAAGGACGACACCGAAGAAACCGTGCGTCATCGCCTGTCGGTCTACCATTCGCAGACCAAGCCGCTGGTGGATTTCTACCAGAAACTGTCTGCTGCCAATGGCAAGCCGAAGTACAGCCATATCGAAGGCGTCGGTTCGGTAGAAGCAATCACCGCCAAGGTTCTTGCTGCCCTGAGCTGAAAACTCTGAACCGTTGCATCATCCACGGCCCGCTTGCGGGCCGTAGTTGTTTATACTGACGCACTTTTTTCTGACCACTTGTTACGGAAACATCGATGAGCACCTTGCTGGCCCTGGACACCGCGACTGAAGCTTGCTCCGTTGCCTTGCTGCATGACGGCAAAGTGACGAGCCATTACGAGGTGATCCCGCGTCTGCACGCGCAGAAATTGCTGCCGATGATCCAGCAGTTGCTGGCCGACGCCGGCACCACCCTGCAAGCAGTCGATGCCATTGCGTTCGGTCGCGGGCCGGGCGCTTTCACTGGCGTGCGCATTGCCATCGGTGTGGTGCAGGGGCTGGCGTTCGCGCTGGATCGCCCGGTGTTGCCAGTATCGAACCTCGCCGTGCTGGCCCAGCGCGCTTACCGCGAACATGGCGCCAGCCAGGTTGCGGCGGCCATCGATGCACGCATGGATGAAGTGTATTGGGGTTGCTATCGCGAAACGGCGGGGGAGATGCGCCTGGTTGGCGCAGAAGCGGTATTGCCGCCCGAGTCGGCCGCATTGCCGGGTGATGCCAGTGGCGAATGGTTCGGCGCCGGCACCGGTTGGGGTTATGGCGAGCGGATTGCGGTCAACCTGAGCGGTCAGGATGCGGGCATGTTGCCTCATGCAGAAGATTTGCTGACCCTGGCGCGATTTGCCTGGGAGCGTGGTGAAGCGATTGTGGCCGACAAGGCGCAGCCAGTTTATCTGCGCGACAAAGTGGCGACGCCCAAGGCGCGTTAATCAGGTTTTATTGTGGCGAGGGAGCTTGCTCCCGCTCGGCTGCGCAGCAGTCGTAAAACCAGCCAACGCGATTCAACCGACCGCAATCGGGGCCGCTTCGCAGCCCAGCGGGAGCTTGCTCCCTTGCCACATCTTGTTCCAACTTGGCCAATCGTCGTTTTCTAACCGCAGCTTTTAAACCTTTTGCTTTTTATGTGTTCTAGTTATCACTCGGCGGTTTGCGAAGCGGGCTATGCGCCACTAAACTGCCATCACTGATACCGAGCATGCACTTATGCGTATAGACGGCATTTCCTCTCAGTCCTACCCCATCAAGCGCAAGCCTCGCAAAGGCCATGTGGTGGAGGACGAGTCCGTCGAAATCGACGGCGAGCCGGAGTTTGCGTCTGAAGAGCAACTGGCTGCGCGAGCCGCCAAGTCCGCTGCGCAACGCCTTAGCAATCTTCCCGCCCGTCAGCAGGACATGCTCTACCACCGTGCGATGAGCAAAAGTGTGGCGATGGCTTTGGCCAGCTACCTCAGCACCGCCGGGTTCGTCGATTGGGATGCGGAAGTGCTGGGTCTCGACCTGTACATCTGATGTTGCTGCCTTACTACCTCGGCTGCCCCTCCTGGAGTGAAAACGCCTGGCGCGAATACCTGTATCCGCCTGACGCCAAACCCGCCGATTTTCTTGATCTGTATTGCCAGGTGTTCAACGCCGTGGAAGGTAATACGACGTTCTACGCGAGCCCCGCTGCCGGCACCGTGCAGCGCTGGGCCGAGGCCATGCCCGAGCACTTTCGCTTCACCGCCAAATTCCCCGGCGACATCAGCCATGGCGGTGACCTGCGCGACCAACTGACCGCTGTCGAAACCTTCACCCGATTGCTCAGCCCGCTGGGGCAGCGGGTGTCGCCGCTGTGGCTGCAATTGTCGAAAAGCTTCACCCCGCAACGCTTGCCCGAGCTGGCTGCATTCATTGACGCGTTGGAGCGGCCGTTGGCGGTGGAAGTGCGGCATGACGATTTTTTCGCCAAGGGTGACAGCGAACGGATGCTCAACCGCCTGTTGCTGGATCGCGGCGTTGAACGCATCTGCCTCGACCCGCGCGCATTGTTCAGCTGCACCTCGATCGATCCTTCGGTGCTTCACGCGCAATCGAAAAAACCGCGTGTTCCACCTCGCCCGGCAGCGTTCACGCCATTTCCGCAGGTGCGTTTCATCGGTCATCCAGAGCTTGAGGCCAACGACCCGTTTCTATTGCCGTGGGTGGAAAAAATTGCCCTGTGGATTGAAGAGGGGCGCACGCCGTATATTTTCCTGCACACCGCCGACAATCTGCTGGCGGCTAAACTGGCCCAGCGTTTTCACCGTCGCCTGATGCTGCGATTACCTGGCTTGCCGGCGCTGCCTGAGCTATACAGGAAACCCGCCGCCGAGCAACTTGGCTTGCTCTGAAGGCGGATTCGTTCGCCTTCTTCAGGAGCCTGCCAATGGATGCGCAAACCCTTCGAGCCCAAGCGTTCAAAGCCTTGCACGAACGCAGCAGCGCTTTCGTTATTCCCAACCCGTGGGATGCCGGATCGGCAAAAATGCTCGCCAGCCTGGGCTTCGAGGCGCTGGCGACCACCAGCGCCGGTTACGCTTTTTCCAACGCGCGCCCGGATGGTGGCCTGACCCTGGACGATACCCTCGCCAACGTCAGGGCGATTGTCGGCGCCAGCGATTTGCCGGTCGCGGTCGATCTGGAAAATGGTTTTGCCGATGACCCGGCGGAATGCGCGAAAAGTCTGTTGCGCGCAGCGCAGGCCGGGGCAGTGGGCGGTTCGATTGAAGACTTCACTGGCCGCGAGGACGCTCCGATCTACTGCTTCGAGCATGCCGTCGCGCGCATCGAGGCCGCCGTCGCTGCCGCCCGCAGTCTGCCTTTCCCTTTCATGCTGACCGCCCGGGCCGAGAATTTCCTGCACGGCAATCCGGATCTGGACGACACGATTCGCCGCTTGCAGGCATTCGCGGAGGCCGGGGCCGACGTGTTGTATGCGCCGGGCTTGCGCAGTGCTGACGATGTGCTGGCGGTTGTCCGCGCGGTGGCGCCGAAACCGGTCAATGTGTTGATGTCCGGAGGTTTGCAGCTGACGGTGCAGCAACTGAGCGACATGGGCGTCAAGCGCATCAGCGTCGGCTCGGCGCTGGCATTGGCAGCGCTGGGAGAGTTCTATCGCGCCGCCGAAGAGATCAAGACGTCCGGCACCTTCGGGTTCACGTCGCGCTCCATGCCGTACGCCCAGGCCAATCAGTTGTTCAAAGGCTGAACATGGGCAGCGGGCGCTGGATGCTGCTGGTGCTGTTGATCATTGGCGGCGGAGTGCTCAGCATCTGGCGCGGTTGGCTGGAAATACCGCCGCAATGGAACCCCTGGGCACCCCTGGACGTGAAGGCTGCGCCGAACCTGCTGACCCGCTACAAACTGATGCGCCTGCGCGATGATCCGCAACTCTGCGCGCAAGCCCTGAGCAGTTCCGGTCTGCGCGTGACCCCGCAAGCCGACAGCCCCGACGCCCAATGCCCACTCAGCAATGCCCTGCGCGTACAGGGCGGTGATGTTGCCCTGAGCAGCAGTTTCCTCGCCAGTTGCCGCCTGGCCGTGTCGTTCGCGCTGTTCGAATATCATGCCCTGCAACCCGCGGCGCAGGCGGTCTATGGGCAAGCGGTGGCGCGGGTCGACCATCTCGGCAGCTTTGCCTGTCGCAATGTCTACAGCCGCGAGAATGGCCGGCGTAGTCAACACGCGTCGGCCAATGCGCTGGACATCGCCGGTTTTCGCCTGGCCGATGGTCGAACCATCAGCGTGCTCAAGGATTGGCCCAAGGACAATCAGGATGCGCAGTTTCTAAGACAAGTCCGCGATGGCGCCTGCGGCTTGTTCAGTGTGGTGTTGGGGCCGGATTACAACGCCGCGCATCGCAATCACTTTCATGTCGATGTCGGGCCGTGGTGGGTTTGTCGCTGAAGCGGACGTTGAGGCTCAGGCGGCGAGGCGCAGGTTCTGCAGGATGATCGGGCGCGCCCAACCATTATCGAAATCGAGTTGTTTCTGTTGCTCCAGCAACTCTTCCGGGGAGAACGGCGGGAACGGTTTGTCCAGCAGGTCCAGTTCGAACTCGGCAATCGGCAGGTGCAGTGGACGCGGTTGCGGCGCGGGGCCGGCTTCCGGCAATGGCTGGCCGGCGGTCAGCACAAGCGGGCGCACCCAGCCGCTTTCGAAATCCTGTTGTTTCTGCTGGGCGACGATTTCTTGCGCCGGGAACGGTGGGAACGGCTTGTCGGCCAGGTCCATTTCGAACTCGGCAATCGGCAGGAAGAGTGGCTCGGGCGGGCGAATCTCGTTGTCCTGCACATCGCATTCGCGCTGGGCAACGATGTGCGCCAGCAGATCGCTGCCAACGGTGGGTTCAACCGGGCTGTCGAGATCGACCGGTGGAAAGTTCAGCGATTTGGGCAGCACTTCACCCGACTGTTCGGCCAGCGCCCGGGCAAAGAAATCCTGCCAGATGTGGCTGACGCCGCTCAGTGCCTGGGTATTTCGCAGGTTGTAGTCGCCGTAGGGCGAGATAAAACCTGTGATTGTCGGTTGAATGTCTGACATTTCTCTCGGTCGACGCTCAGCTCTGGCAAAATGCTCGATAGTTTTGTTATCGGCCGTTTTTGCCGATCATTAATTTTTTGAGCGTGTTTTCCGATGATTGATCAACCCGCGGCGTGCCGCATCCATGTCGAGGCGTTGGACGCAGCCTTCGAACCCCAAGCCGAGCAATGGGCCGAGCGCCTGGGCCTGCCGCTGCAAGTGGCTGATGGCGAGTTTGCATTGCAGGTGGGTGACATGGGCTTGCAGCTGCAACAGCTGGGGCCGGATGCGCCGGGCCCGGTGCGGGTGGACTTCGTCGAGGGTGGCGCGGCGCATCGCCGGTTGTATGGCGGTGGCAGCGGGCAGATGATCGCCAAGGCTGTCGGCGTGGCTCAGGGCGTGCGCCCGCGGGTGCTGGATGCGACGGCGGGGTTGGGCAAGGATGCGTTCGTGCTGGCCAGCCTCGGTTGCGAGATGAGCCTGATCGAGCGCCAGCCTTTGATTGGCGCCTTGCTGGAGGATGGTCTGGCCCGAGGCGCGGAAGATTTCGATGTGGCGCCGATCGTCGCGCGGATGCGCTTGCTCAAGGGCAACTCGATCGAGGTGATGCGCAATTGGCAGGGCGAGCCGCCGCAGGTGATCTACCTCGACCCGATGTTTCCTCACCGTGAGAAAACCGCGTTGGTGAAGAAGGAAATGCGCCTGTTCCGGCCACTGGTGGGGGATGACCCGGATGCACCGGCATTGCTCGAGGCCGCGTTGGCGTTGGCCAGCCACCGGGTGGTGGTCAAGCGCCCGCGCAAGGCCCCGTGCATTGAAGGGCCGAAGCCGAGCCATGCGCTGGATGGCAAGTCCAGTCGGTATGACATTTATCCGAAGAAGGCGCTCAAGCCGTAAGTTGAAGCTGATCGTTCCCACGCTCTGCGTGGGAATGCAGCCCGGGACGCTCCGCGTCCCATTCGAGAGCTGGAACGCGGAGCGTCCCCTGAGGCGTTCCCACGCAGAGCGTGGAAACGATCACCGCTAGGGCCGATAAGCCCGCATAAACAACCCCACCACTTCCTGCACATGGCTCTCGGCTTCGTCGCCAACCAGCGGCTCGCCGCAGCCATAAAGCAGACGAAAATTCCCCGCGCCCTTGAGCAGGCAGAAGAAATGCTCAGCCGCATTGTGCGGTTTGTCGATGCTCAGCACGCCGCTTTCATTGATCTTGCTCAACAGGCGCTCCATACCGTGCAGCATGCGCTGCGGTCCGGCCTCGAAGAAGATCTGCGAGAGCTTCGGGTCCTGACTGCCCAGGGTCATCATCAAGCGGTGCAGGTTCACTGACTCGTCACTGTTGATCAATTGATGAAAACCGCGCGCGATGTTCAGCAGCACGGTTTCCACTGCCACGCCTTCGGGCAATTCGAAAAACAGCGTCGGCAGTTGCTCCTCACACTTGGCCATCACGGCAGCGGAGAACAGCGTCTCCTTGTCGTTGAAATGGCTGTAGACCGTCAGCTTTGACACCCCGGCCTCGGCAGCGACGGCATCCATGCTGGTGTTGGCATAACCCTTGGTCAGAAACAGCGTCTTCGCTGCATCGAGGATCGCCTGGCGCTTGGCCAAATCCTTGGGGCGGCCCGGGCCATTGGGTGCTGAAAGATTGTTCGGCATATGCGCTTTTATTACTGGACTGGTGAGTTTGCTATTAATAACATACTCGCCAGTATAATTATTCCAAGCACCATTAGCGAAAGGTCCTTCACCATGTTCCGCTATGCCTTGCCCCTCGCACTGCCAGTTACCCTGGCGTTTTTATTGACTGCGTGTGGTCACGAAGAGGCGCCGCAAGTCAGCGTTCGCCCGGCCATGGTGGTTCAGCCAGAGCCTTCGACGCAGTCGATGGAAAGCTATCCCGGTGAAGTCCGTGCGCGCTATGAGCCGGATCTGGCATTCCGCATCGGCGGCAAAGTCAGCCGACGACTGGTCGATGAGGGGCAGCGCGTCAAGGCTGATCAGCCGCTGGCCGAACTCGATCCCCAGGACGTGCGCCTGCAATTGGAGGCCACCCGCGCCCAGGTAGCCGCCGCCGAAGCCAATCTGAGCATGGTGCGCGCTGAGCGTGATCGCTATAAAACGCTGATGGAGCGTCAGCTGGTCAGCCGTTCGCAATACGACAATCACGAAAACCTTTACCGTTCCGGTGAAGCGCGTCTCAAACAAATCAAAGCCGAATTCAACGTTTCGACCAATCAGGCCAGTTACGCGGTGCTGCGTGCGCCACAGGATGGCGTGGTAGCCAAACGCGCCGTGGAAGTGGGGCAAGTGGTGGCCGCTGGGCAAACGGTGTTTACCCTGGCGACCGATGGCGAGCGTGAAGTCCTGATCAGCCTGCCGGAACAAAGCTTCGGCCGCTTCAAGGTCGGCCAGCCGGTGGCTGTGGAACTGTGGACGCATCCGGACCAGCGCTTCGCCGGGCATATCCGCGAATTGTCGCCGGCCGCTGATCCCAAGTCCCGCACCTTCGCCGCGCGCATCGCGTTCAACACCGGCAAGGTGCCGGTGGAACTCGGCCAGAGTGCCCGCGTGTTTGTCCAGGCTGCCCAAGCCGCACCGTTGTCTGTGCCGCTGTCGGCGTTGACCGCAGAAGGCGGCGTGACCTACGTCTGGGTCGTCAGCGCCAACAACACTTTGAAGCGCACCCCGGTGCGGGTGGGTGCCTTCGGCGAGAAAACCGTCCCGGTGCTCGAAGGACTCAACGCCAGCGACTGGGTGGTGGCCGCGGGTGTCCATGTGCTGCTCGACGGGCAACAAGTACGCCCGGTGGATCGCTCCAACCGCGTGGTCAATCTGGCGCACAAGGAGTAATCCCCGATGGGTTTCAATCTTTCCGCCTGGGCGCTGCGCAATCGCCAGATCGTCCTGTTTCTGATGCTGTTGCTGGCGATCGTCGGGGCACTGTCCTACACCAAACTCGGCCAGAGCGAAGACCCGCCGTTCACGTTCAAGGCCATGGTGATTCGTACCAACTGGCCAGGTGCAACGGCGCAGGAAGTCTCGCGCCAGGTCACCGAACGCATTGAAAAGAAGCTGATGGAAACCGGCGAATACGAACGCATCGTCTCGTTCTCCCGCCCGGGCGAATCCCAGGTGACGTTCATTGCCCGCGACTCCATGCATTCGGTGGACATCCCGGAACTCTGGTATCAGGTGCGCAAGAAGGTCAGCGACATCCGCCATACCTTGCCGCCGGGAATTCAAGGGCCGTTTTTCAACGATGAATTCGGCACCACCTTCGGCAATATCTACGCATTGACCGGCGATGGTTTCGATTATGCCGTGCTCAAGGACTACGCTGACCGCATCCAGATCCAGCTGCAACGGGTCAAGGACGTGGGCAAAGTCGAGCTGCTGGGGTTGCAGGACGAAAAGATCTGGATCGAACTTTCCAACGTCAAACTCGCCACCCTCGGCTTGCCGTTGGCAGCGGTGCAGCAAGCCCTTGAAGAACAGAACGCGGTGTCCACGGCCGGCTTCTTCGAAACCAGTAGCGAGCGATTGCAACTACGGGTCTCGGGCAATTTTCAGACAGTCGATGAGATAAAAAGCTTTCCAATTCGCGTCGGTGATCGCACTTTCCGTATCTCCGATGTGGCCGACGTGCGCCGTGGTTTCAACGATCCACCGGCGCCGCGCATGCGCTTCATGGCCGAGAACGCGATTGGTCTTGCGGTAGCGATGAAGGACGGCGGCGACATCCTGGTGCTGGGCAAGGCGCTGGAAATCGAGTTCGATCGTATCCAGAAAAACCTCCCTGCCGGGATGCAGTTGCGCAAGGTTTCCGATCAGCCCGCCGCCGTAAAAACCGGTGTCGGCGAGTTCGTTCAAGTGCTGGTGGAAGCGCTGGCCATTGTGCTTCTGGTGAGCTTTTTCTCCCTTGGCGTGCGCACCGGCATGGTGGTGGCGCTGGCGATTCCGCTGGTGTTGGCGATGACCTTCGCCTGCATGTATTACCTGGGCATCGGTCTGCACAAGATTTCCCTCGGGGCATTGGTGCTGGCCCTGGGATTGTTGGTCGACGACGCGATCATCGCCGTGGAAATGATGGCGATCAAAATGGAACAGGGTTTCGACCGGATCAAAGCCGCGAGCTACGCCTGGACCAGCACCGCGTTCCCGATGCTCACGGGCACGCTGATCACCGCAGCCGGTTTCCTGCCGATTGCCACGGCGCAGTCGGGCACCGGCGAATACACCCGCTCGATCTTCGAGGTGGTGACCATCGCCCTGTTGGCATCGTGGGTGGCGGCGGTATTGTTTGTGCCTTTTCTTGGGGAAAAACTCCTGCCGGACCTGGCGAAAATTCATGCAGCCAAACACGGTTCCGGCCAACCCGATCCCTACGCTACGCCGTTTTATCAGCGTGTTCGGCGCCTGGTGGAATGGTGCGTGCGCTGGCGTAAAACGGTGATCACCGCGACCGTGGTGTTGTTCATTGCCTCCATCGTGCTGTTTCGCTTCGTGCCGCAACAGTTCTTCCCGGCATCCGGGCGTCTGGAATTGATGGTCGACCTGAAGCTGGCCGAAGGGGCTTCCCTGAGCAACACTGCCGATGAAGTCAAACGCCTCGAAGCACTGCTCAAGGACAAAGCCGGGATCGACAATTACGTTGCCTACGTCGGCACCGGTTCACCGCGCTTCTACCTGCCGCTGGATCAGCAACTGCCTGCGGCGAGCTTCGCCCAGTTTGTGGTGTTGGCGAAAACCATCGAGGAGCGCGAAAGCCTGCGCACCTGGTTGATTGCAACGCTCAACGAACAATTCCCGGCCCTGCGCTCGCGGGTGACCCGTCTGGAAAACGGCCCTCCGGTCGGCTATCCGGTGCAGTTCCGGGTCACGGGTGAGCACATCGAGGAAGTCCGGGCGCTGGCGCGCAAAGTCGCGACCAAGGTTCGCGAGAACCCGCACGTGGCCAATGTGCACCTGGATTGGGAAGAACCGAGCAAAGTCGTCTATCTGAACATCGATCAGGACCGCGCTCGGGCGCTGGGCGTGAGCACGGCAAACTTGTCGAGGTTCCTGCAGAGCTCGCTCACCGGTTCCAGTGTCAGCCAGTACCGCGAAGACAACGAATTGATCGAGATCCTGTTGCGCGGCACCCTGCATGAACGCACCGAGTTGTCGCTGCTGCCAAGCCTGGCGGTGCCGACCGACAACGGTCGCAGCGTGGCGCTTTCACAGATTGCGACGCTGGAATACGGCTTCGAAGAAGGTGTGATCTGGCATCGTAACCGCCTGCCGAACGTCACCGTTCGTGCCGATATTTATGGCAAGGAGCAGCCGGCGACACTCGTCCAGCAGATCATGCCAACGCTCGATCCGATTCGCGCTGAGTTGCCCGATGGCTATTTGCTGGATGTGGGCGGCACGGTCGAGGATTCGGCCCGTGGGCAGAACTCGGTGAAGGCGGGCGTGCCGCTGTTCATCGTGGTGGTGTTGACCTTGCTGATGCTGCAGTTGCGCAGCTTCTCCCGTACGGTGATGGTGTTTCTCACGGCACCGTTGGGGCTGATCGGGGTGACGCTGTTCCTGATGGTGTTCCGCCAGCCGTTCGGGTTTGTGGCGATGCTCGGGACCATCGCCTTGTCCGGGATGATCATGCGTAACTCGGTGATTCTGGTCGATCAGATCGAGCAGGATATCGCTGCCGGGCTCAAGCCTTGGCAGGCGATCATCGAGGCGACGGTGCGGCGGTTCCGGCCGATTGTGCTGACGGCGCTGGCGGCGGTGTTGGCGATGATTCCGTTGTCGCGCAGTGTGTTTTTCGGGCCGATGGCGGTGGCGATCATGGGGGGGTTGATTGTGGCGACGGCGTTGACGTTGCTGTTTTTGCCGGCGCTTTATGCGGCTTGGTTTCGGGTTAAGAAAGAGTCCGTTTGACTTGGCGGCCTTTGGGCCGACCAGGCTGTGGGTTGTTTTTGGTGTATATCCGTTGCTTCGGTAACGGCCACTTATGGTTCCGCTTTTACAGCGGGTTACTTTGAAAAGCGGAACGCCGCCCGGCGCAAAGTAACCAAACGCCCTTGCCCCTTTCGTTCGGTGCCTCGCCTAGGCTCGGCATGCCCTCGCTCCGGTCCTGCTCCGTGGGCCCGCCGCCATCGGCCATCCATGGCCGGGGGCGGCTAACCCGGCATCCATGCCGGGTTGCCCACTACGCAGAACCTCCACTCGGCCTCTCGAGGGGGCGCCCAGATCAAGAGCGGCAGGCGAGCTAACGCTCGGCCTGTTGAGTGGTGAGAAGCAATGGCTTTACGTCGTTGTGCTTTTGCTCTCCTGTGGGAGCTGGCTTGCCAGCGATGACGGCCTGACGGCCACCCAATCTCTACCAGATATCTCCAATCCAATGTAGGAGCCAGCCTGCTGGCGATGA
>NZ_RCNY01000096.1:0-81654 GCF_004307635.1 Pseudomonas sp. Sample_22 | reverse complement strand
CCAATCTCTACCAGATATCTCCAATCCAATGTAGGAGCCAGCCTGCTGGCGATGACGGCCTGCCAGCCAACCAATCTCTACCAGATATCTCCAATCCAATGTAGGAGCCAGCCTGCTGGCGATGACGGCCTGCCAGCCGACCAATCTCTACCAGTTATCATCCATCCTGACCGGCCCGACTTGTAATCTGGTACTCGGTATTCAACAGATGATTGTCCTGGCGCAGCTTTCAGTGGGCGAGGTGCTGGATCAGCTCGATCCGCAGCAGTAGAAAAGGAAAAGCCCGCTGACCTTCACAGGTTCAGCGGGCTTTTCTTGTGTGCTGTCAGCCAGGAATTACAAAGTACCGAACACTTTTTTGGCCAAACTGGTCGCCGCCGCCGCCGGGTTCTGGCGCAGGGCTTCTTCCTGTTTGCCGATCATTTCAAACAGGCCATTCAATGCCTGTTCGGTCACGTAGCTTTCGATGTTGGCGTTCTTGGTATCGATCACGCCCATGGTCGCGGCCTGGCCGGCAAATGAGTTGTATTGCTTGGCCAAACCCACCTGGTCGGTGGCTTGCTTGACGATAGGCAGAAACTTGGCGCGGATTTGCTCGCGGCTGGTTTTGTTCAGGTATTGGGTGGCCGAATCGTTGCCGCCACTGAGAATGCCCTTGGCGTCCGCCACGGACATTTTTTTCACCGCATCCACGAGTATGGGCTGGGCTTGGGTCACAGCGGTTTCAGCCGCTTTGTTCATGCTGGTTTCCAGTTGATCGACCTGATCGCCCATGCCGAACTGTTTCATTTTGCTGGCAACCTTGCCCAGCTTGCCCGGCAGTTCGATTTTCACCTCCGGGTTGTTACTGAAGCCGCCCGGCGTGCCGAGTTGCTTCACGGCCAATTGCGCGCCTTGGGTCAGGGCGTCCTTGAGGCCGCCGGTGGCGTCCTGCTGCGACAGGTCAGAGAGTGACAAGGCCATCGCATTGGCGCCGATCATCAAACTGGCACACAGGGCGGCGAAGCGAAGGGTAGGGCGGAACATTGGGGATGCTTCCTTCAGTAGATTAAATTCACAATCAACGCCAGCTCGATTTGTTCGCGGCGCGAAGCGTCGAGCTGCATGGCATGATGGTCGATTCGTGTTGCAAAGGCGCCAGCAGCAAACTGGCGCTTGAATCCGGTCGTCGCGAAGTTTACGTCAAGCGTTGTTGTGAACGGTTGGAATCAGTCGCCGAAAATTGGCGTCTGTTCGATTTGCGGCTGCAGAATCAATTTCCCCGGCTTAAGACCCAGAGCCAGCACCTTCTGACCATAGCCTTCGAACGAGCCGATCAACGCATATTCCTGGCCTGGCCAAATCTTGAACGGGTTATATTTCAAGTAGATGGGCGTGGTCTGTGCGGTCAACCCCACGGCTTCATCGATGACAGCCCCTGGCTGGCCATCGTCGTTCAACTCAACCAACTTCACGAACAACTTTGAGTCGGCAGGATAACCAATTTGAGGCATCCACGATTTGAACACAGCGATGTGGCTCACGGTGCTCAAGTAAATATCGGTATCGTGATCGCCTCCTCCCCACCAGAACGTCTGATCCAGATCCAACAGCAACTGCGAGTCCAGAAAAGAGATTTTTACATTGATGGAGAAGCGGCTGCCGACCTCGTTCACTTCGGAGTCGATCACAACCGGGAAGTTGATGGGGAGTGTCGATGAAAGATGGTTGCTACCCCACTGACTATGAAGTTTTGGTGCATTCCTGTTGCTGATGTCTTGTACTTTGATGCTGATTTCGCAACCTGGCAGAAGTTCAAATCGGGGGGGGAAATGCAGGAGCGTGTTGATAGTGTGTTGGGTCATGATGATTTCCTTATCAAATGAATTCGTCGTAAATGACGAGCGCTGAGCTTATCTCCTGAACATTCAAGTGTTATGTAGGAAGCGTTCGCTAGTAGTCAGCGAATTGTTAACGGGACAGATCAGAAGCGTCCTTGCTTCTGTCGCATAGAGACGTCAGACCTGTTCGACAAGATCCGCCGCATCTTCGCTGCGATGCAATGCCACCTGACGGATCGACAGGCGAATCTCCGCCGGCAGTACCCGTTTAGCCGCGCCTTCGGCCAATTCGCCGAGCAGTTCGTGATAACCCAGCTTGCCGGCTTCATCACGCTTGAGTACGTCAAGGTCGAGCAGGGTCTGGATGAAATGGCGGAACAGGCTTTTGTCGAAGAACTCCGGCGCATTCAGGCCGTGCAGGATCGACAGGCGCTGGGCCATGACCGTGCACAGGTCTTCCAGTTCTTCGGCGCTGATGCTGTTCTGGCCACTGTTGAGCAGCAGGGACACAGTCATGTAGAAGCGCTGCAAGGTCTGGGCGATGCTTTTCGACAACAGCGTCAGTAACACAAAATGCCGCGAACTCGGTGCCGGGCGCAGATACACGTCGTTCTCGAAACGCAACAGGCCTTGCTCAACGAACGCTTGCAGCCATTGATCGATCACCGCATCCAGCTCTTCCAGCGGCCAGCGAATGAACAGCTCCGATTGCAGGTACGGATACAACGCTCGGGTGTAGCGCAGGATCTGTTCGCGGCTCATGCGCGAAGTGCTCTGGAAGAAGCTGGCCAGCAACGCCGGCAGCGCAAAAATGTGCAGCACGTTATTTCGGTAGTACGTCATCAGGACAGCATTCTGCTCGTCCAGATACAGAATCTTGCCCAACGCATCGCTCTGCTCGGACAGCAGGTCCATGGCCTTGACGTGCTCGATCAGCGCGCGGCCGTCGCCTTCCGGCAATGTCGTGTGCGACGAGTAAGGCACTTTGCGCAACAGCGCCAGATACAGGTCCAGCACCCGCGCCATGGCGCGATCGTCCAGGGCCAGGCGGCTGGTGGACAGCAGCGCGAGCGCGACGAGGTTCACCGGATTGATCGCCGCCGCTTCGTTCAGATGCTGTGCGACTTTCTCGCCGAGGCGGTTGGTGGTTTCGTTGAGCCACGCCGGTTTGAACTGCGGACCGAGTTCCTGTTGACGCCAGTCGGGTTGTTCGCTGTCGAGGAATTCCGCCAGTTTGATCGGCTCGCCGAAGTTCACCGCCACTTGGCCGAAGCGCTGTTTGAGCGCGCCGATGACTTTGAAAATATCGAAGATCGATTCTTTCTTTTTGCTTGCACCGCGCAACTCGCCCAGATAGGTCCGACCTTCCAGCACCCGCTCATAGCCGATATACACCGGCACGAACACGATGGGCATGCGCGAAGAGCGCAGGAAACTGCGCAGGGTGATGGCGAGCATTCCGGTTTTCGGTTGCAGCATGCGCCCGGTGCGCGAACGGCCGCCCTCGACAAAGTATTCCACCGGGAAACCCTTGGTGAACAAGGTATGCAGGTACTCGTTGAACACCGAAGTGTAAAGCGGGTTGCCCTTGAACGTGCGCCGCATGAAAAACGCGCCGCCACGTCGCAGCAGGCTGCCGATCACCGGCATGTTGAGGTTGATCCCGGCGGCAATGTGCGGTGGCGTCAGGCCGTTGCGGAACAGCAGGTACGAGAGCAGCAGGTAGTCAATGTGGCTGCGGTGGCATGGCACGTAGATCACTTCGTGACCCTGGGCGACCTTCTGCACGCCTTCGATGTGGTTGACCTTGATGCCGTCGTAGATCTTGTTCCAGAACCAGCTCAGCACCACTTCAAGGAAGCGGATGGCGGTGTAGGTGTAGTCCGAAGCAATCTCGTTGCCGTAGCGCAGGGCCTGGGCCTTGGCTTTCTCCGGTGAGATGTTCTCGCGCTCGGCTTCATCGAGGATTGCCTGCTTGACCAAGGGCTGATTGACCAGACCCTTGACCAGATTGCGCCGGTGGGAGATGTCCGGGCCGATCACGGCGGCCTTCAGGTTGCGAAAGTGCACCCGCAGAATGCGCTGGGCCATGCGCACAGTACGCTCGTGGCCCTTGTTGTGGTCGATCAGTTCGCGCAGGTGGATGGGCGCGGAAAACTGTACGCGGGTTTTGCGCCCCAGCACGATGATGCTCAACAACCGACGCAGGCGTCCGGTAACGGCCCAGCTATCGGCGAACAGGAGTTTCCATGGACTGTTCTCGCTGTCCGGCGACTGGCCCCAGAACACGCTTACCGGAATGATCTGCGCGTCTTCGGCGGCGTTCTGGCTCAGGGCACTGACCAGGCGAGTCAAGGTGGGTGGCGCACCGCGCTTGTCCTGGCGGCCGAGCCAGTCGGGATCAGGCGTCAGGTAGAAAAACGCCGCCGGCTCGATCAATGAACCGACCGACACCGGCAGCACCGGACGCGGCAGCCCGGCTTTGCTGCACTCGGTGTCGACCACGGCCAGATCGGTCAGCGAAGGATTTTGCAGGACGTAGAACACCGGACGACTGCGGTCGAGGTTGAGGGTGAACGACGACTGGTTGATCGTCTCCGAGCGGACCCAGAGGTACAACAGGCGGCGCAAGGTGCCAAACACAAGACGGCGGAACGGGGAACGGGTCATACGGCTTCTGCGTGAGTGAGTAAAACCAAGCAATTGCTCGGGAGGGCCGTAGTGTGCCGGATTCGTCGAAAATCGGCAAAAAAGCAGTCAACCATTCTGTAGTTGAGAGTTTTTGTGTCTGTCATATACTCGGCCGCTCAAAATAAAAACAAAGGGGGTACTGACATGGCAACGCGCGAAACCGGCAACGTGAAGTGGTTCAACGACGCCAAGGGTTACGGCTTTATTCAGCGCGAAGACGGGGTGGACGTGTTCGTGCATTACCGCGCGATTCGCGGTGAGGGCCACCGCTCGCTGACTGAAGGCCAGCAGGTCGAGTACGCGGTGGTGGAAGGGCAGAAGGGGTTGCAGGCTGAGGATGTTGTAGGCCTGTGATGATCGTTCCCACGCTCTGCGTGGGAATGCCTCAACGGACGCTCTGCGTCCGCTTTGGGACGCGGAGCGTCCCGGGCTGCGTTCCCACGCAGAGCATGGGAACGGGCGGAATCAGGCGGTTTTCCAGGTGATCTCTTCTTCACCATCGGCGCTGATGCGAATCCAGCGATCCGCCGTTTCCTCACCTTCTTCCTCGACCCAAGTCCCCGGCGCGCAACGCACTTCGACGTTCAGTGCGGCAAATGCGGCGCGGGCGCAGGCGATGTCGTCGTCCCATGGGGTCTGGTCGCTTTCCAGGTACAGGCTGTTCCACTTGCCAACGGCTTTCGGCAGCCAGGTCACTGGCACGTTGCCGGCCTTGCACTTGTAGGTCTGGCCTTTCTGGACCCAGTCGGTACACGGGCCCAATGCCGCTGCGAGCCAGGCCGAAATGGCTTTGTGATCGACGTCGGCGTCTTTCAGGTAAATCTCTATATCGGGTTGGCGCATGGATGTCCTCACTGCGGGTCTGAAAAATCCATTCGCGGATTTAGCCGGCCCCGGGCACTCGCCCGGAACCAAAAGTTATTGAAGAACGAAATAATCGTAGCGCATCGATACGGTGGTCTCGAACGGCTCGGCCTGTTCGATGACCGCCGCGCGACGCTCGGCACTGGCACGCCAGCCGTGAGGCGTCATCGCCAGCAGGTTGGCGCGGTCCTGCGGCTTGTCCAGGGTCAGTTTGAACGTCAGCGTCTCACTGTGTGCCAGCGCCATGCCTTGCGGCACCAGGTCCAGATGCTTGTCGTCAATGTACTCGCGGACTTCGTCGTACAGCCGCTCGCGCAATTCCATCAGGTGGCCGCTGGTCGGGCCGACTTTCATCAGGCCGCCGCCGGGGCTGAGCAAGCGTTTGGCTTCTTCCCAGTCCAGCGGGCTGAACACGCTGGCCAGGAATTGGCAGCTACCGGAAGCCAATGGCACTCGCGCCATGCTGGCGATCAACCAGGTCAGTTTCGGATTGCGTTTGCAGGCGCGTTTGACGGCCTCCCGGGAAATATCCAGGGCGTAGCCATCGGCACCCGGCAAGGCTTCGGCGATTTGCGCGGTGTAGTATCCCTCGCCACAGCCGATGTCGAGCCAGCGCTGCGGCGCATAGCCCGCCGCCAATTCCGCCAGGCGCCTGGCCACCGGCGCGTAATGCCCGGCGTTCAGGAAGTCGCGGCGCGCTTCGACCATGGCCTGGTTATCCCCAGGGTCGCGGCTGTTCTTGTGCTGCACCGGCAACAGGTTCAGGTAACCCTGACGCGCACGATCGAAACGATGCCCGGCGGGGCAGGCCACGCCATTGTCCACCGCGTTCAGCGGTTCACTGCAGATGGGGCAAGCAAGCATCAGGCGAGCAACTTGATCAGGGTCTGGTAATAGATTTCGGTCAGCACATCGAGGTCGGCCGCCAAAACGCGTTCATTGACCTGGTGGATGGTCGCGTTGACCGGCCCCAACTCAACCACTTGCGTACCCATGGTCGCGATAAAACGCCCGTCGGAAGTGCCACCGCTGGTGGAAGCCTTGGTTTCACGGCCAGTGATGTCCTTGATGCTCGACGACACCGCGTCCAGCAGCGCGCCGGGTTCGGTGAGGAACGGCAGACCCGACAGCGCCCAGTCGATGTGCCAGTCCAGGCCATGCTTGTCGAGGATGTCGGCGACGCGCTTTTGCAGGCCTTCGACGGTGGACTCGGTGGAGAAACGGAAGTTGAACACCGCCACCAGATCACCCGGAATCACGTTGGTCGCGCCGGTGCCGGAGTTGACGTTGGAAATCTGGAAACTGGTCGGCGGGAAGAAATCGTTGCCGTGGTCCCAGTGCTCGGCGGCCAGCTCGGCCAGCGCCGGGGCGGCGAGGTGGATCGGGTTCTTCGCCAGGTGCGGATAGGCCACGTGACCCTGGACGCCGCGCACTGTCAGCTTGGCGCCGAGGGAGCCACGACGGCCGTTCTTGACCACGTCACCCACCAGGGCGGTGCTCGACGGTTCGCCGACGATGCACCAGTCCAGGCGCTCCTTGCGCGCCGCCAGGCGCTCTACCACTGCCTTGGTGCCGTGGTGTGCCGGGCCTTCTTCGTCGCTGGTGATCAGGAACGCAACTTTGCCCTTGTGATCCGGGTAGTCGGCGACGAAACGTTCGGCCGCCACGGTCATCGACGCCAGGCTGCCTTTCATGTCCGCCGCGCCGCGGCCACAGAGCATGCCATGTTCGTCGATCACCGCGTTGAACGGATCGATCTGCCACGCGGTCACCGGACCGGTCGGGACCACGTCGGTGTGACCGGCGAAGCACAGCACCGGGCCATCGTGTTTGCCGTGGGTGGCCCAGAAGTTATCCACATCTTCGATGCGCATCGGTTCGAGTGCAAAACCGGCATCGCCCAGGCGCTGCATCATCTGCTTCTGGCAATCGGCGTCGACCGGCGTCACGGACGGACGGCGAATCAGGTCGATGGCGAGTTGAAGGGTCGGCGAAAGGTCGGCGTGGGCCGTCATGGAAAACTCCGGAAGCTGTAAATGTGTAGGAGCAAAGCTTGCTCGCGATGAACGATGATGAGGTGGTTCTGTTACATCGAGTCGCGTTCATCGCGAGCAAGCTTTGCTCCTACAGGGCGTAGGGGCTGGCCCCGCAAAATGGCGGTTATCTTAAAGCAAAACGGCGACCATTGGCCGCCGTTTAGTGCATCCGCAAAGATTTAGACGGCAGGTGCCGTTTGCGTCTCTGGCGCCGGTTTAGGCAAGGACGACAGGAACGCCATGATCAACGCCGCCAGATACGGCAGCGATTGCACAAGCAACATGGCCACCCAGAACCGCATGTCGTTGCTCGGCATGCCATTGACCAGGAAGATCCCCAAGGCAGCGCCCCACAGCAGCAGCATGATGAACACCTCTTCCCGGGCTTCCGAAATCGCCACCCAGAGCCCGTGGTTGTCGGCATTTTTCGGGGTGCGGAAGAACGGAATGCTGCTGGTGAAGAAACCGTACAACACCGCTTTGGCGATGGTGTGCGACAACGCCAGCCCGGCCAGCGCCGCGCAGAACGCATCCTTGAGGTTCACGCCAACGGCGCGACGGTAAAGGAAGATGATCTTGCCGACCTTGAATACGAACAGCGCCAATGGCGGGATCGCGAAAATCAGCAGCGGTGGATCGACCCGTTGCGGCACGATGATCATCGCCGCCGACCACAACAACGCGCCAACGGTGAAGAAAATGTTCATGCCGTCCGCCACCCACGGCAACCAGCCCGCGAGGAAGTGGTAGCGCTGACCGCGGGTCAGCTCAGTGTCCTTGCCGCGCAGCAGGCTGGCGGTGTGACGCTTGATGATCTGAATCGCACCGTAGGCCCAGCGGAACCGCTGTTTCTTGAAGTCGATGAAGGTATCGGGCATCAGGCCTTTGCCGTAGCTGTCGTGGTAATACGCCGCCGACAGGCCTTTTTCGAACACGCGCAGACCCAGTTCGGCGTCTTCACAGATGCACCAGTCGGCCCAGCCCAGTTCTTCGAGCACCGAGCGCCGCGTCATGGTCATGGTGCCGTGCTGGATGATCGCATCGCGGTCGTTGCGGGTGACCATGCCGATGTGGAAGAAGCCTTTGTATTCCGCATAGCAAAGCTTCTTGAAAGTGCTTTCGTTCTGGTCGCGGTAGTCCTGCGGCGACTGCACCACGGCGATTTTCGGATCGGCGAAGTGCGGCACCATGTGCTTGAGCCAGTTCGGGTGCACGCAGTAATCGGAGTCGATGACCGCGATCACTTCGGCATCCTTGGCCGTGTGCGGAATCAGGTAATTCAACGCGCCGCCCTTGAAACCGGCCAGAGGCGCGACGTGGAAGAACTTGAAGCGCGGGCCGAGGGTCTCGCAATAATCGCGCACCGGTTCCCAGACCGCCGGGTCCTTGGTGTTGTTATCGATGATCAGGACTTCGAAGTCCGGATAATCGAGATTGGCCAGGGCGTTGAGGGTCTGTTTGACCATCTCCGGCGGCTCGTTGTAGCAGGGCACGTGGATCGAGACTTTTGGCCGGTAACTGGAATCACCCACCACCGGCAGGAATTCCCGGCGCCGTTTGTGAATCCACACCGCTTCAGCCAGCTCGTGAGCCTCGGTCAGCAGCACGATAAACACCCCGAGCGCGCCAAGGGCGAGCAAAAAGCCGACCGTCAGGCTGAACCAGGTGCTGTATTGCTGGCTGTAGTCATAGCCGATCCACACCAGTACCGAACCGCAAAGGAACGCGATAAAGGTCAAGAAGGTACGGCCACGCTGGCGCAGGGCCGAGCCGTCGATCATCAGCAAGGTCAGCGACAGCAGGGCCAGGACGACCGAACCGATGGCCAGTACGCGCCATTGCGGGATCGCGACCACCGGGCCTTCGAAGTTGAATTTCTGCTGGCGCGCAGCGTTGAACACGCCCCAATAAGCGCCCACCGAGCCTTCGTCACTGGCTTTCCATGGTTGGTCAAACGCTTCGATGACGAAGTAGTTGAAACCCTGGCGGTTGAGTTTGTTGACCAGCGTGCGCAGGTAGATCGCTTGATCCGCCGGCGATGCATCGGCACCGCCGCGCATGCGGCCGTTGCTCGGCCAGCCGACTTCGGACAGCAGCAACGGTTTTTTCGGGAACATCTTTTTCAGGTCGCGGGCGCGGTCGAGGACGAACTGCCCGGCCTTGTCCATCGGGATGAATTCCCAATAAGGCAGGACGTGAGCGGCGATCAGGTCAACGTGCTTGGCCAGTTCCGGGTGTTCTTCCCACACGTGCCACTGCTCGGAGGTGGTCACCGGCACTTTCACGGCAGCACGGACGCGATCGAGGATCACGCTCAGTTCTGCGGCGGTGATTTCCTTGCGGAAGATCGCCTCGTTGCCGACCACCACGCGAACCACACTGCGCGAGGAGTTGGCGATTTCGATGGCGCGGGTGATTTCCCGTTCGTTGCGTTCCTGGTCCGGACTGATCCAGATCCCCAGGGTTACCCGCAGGCCGAACTCTTCCGCCAGTTTGGGGATGTTCTGCAGCGCACCGTCGACCGAGTAAGTACGGATGTTGTCCGTCAACTTGCTCATGATCTCCAGGTCGCGACGCATTTGATCGTCGGTCGGGTACTGTTCTTTCTGTGGGAATTGGCCTTGCTGAAACGGCGAATACGAGAAGCCGGAGATCTGTTCAGGCCAGTTGGGAGCGGTCACCGGGCGATTGATCAGCGCCCAGAAGCCGGTAAACAAGGCGGCGATGGCGAGTACCACCACCAGGTTGAGTCCAAATTTACGCGATGACATAGCTATTTCGGGTTCCAAAGACTGTGGAACAAATAAACGGTCGGCGGCCGTAGAAGGGCGCGCATCCTACACTGGCGGTTCACTGAACGTACACCGGACAGGGAAATGCCGGACGTTGGGCAATCCAAGTCGGTTTAAGTTCTTTGGTTAGAGCGCGTCAGGTAAATCTTCGTTCGATGTAGTTTTTCCGGAAGATGTCCGTTCATAGCGTAATGATGCTCTTGACCGTCGGTGGCCCTATAATGCGCGCCGGTTTTTAGGGTAATGGTCATGAGTACAGAAGATCCGCGGTTTGCTGGCATCGCCCGTTTGTATGGCATCGAAGGCCTTGAGCGCTTGAAAGCCGCCCATGTGGCGATCGTCGGCGTCGGCGGCGTCGGTTCCTGGGCGGCGGAAGCCATGGCCCGGTGTGGTGTAGGCGAAATATCGTTGTTCGACCTCGACGACGTCTGCGTCAGCAATGCCAACCGTCAGTTGCATGCACTGGACAGCACTGTCGGCAAACCCAAGGTCGAGGTGATGGCCGAGCGCCTGCGCGGGATCAACCCGGATTGCACGGTGCATGCAGTGCCTGACTTCGTTACCCGTGACACCATGGCTGAATACATCACGCCGAACATCGACTGCGTGATCGATTGCATCGACAGCGTCAACGCCAAGGCAGCGCTGATCGCTTGGTGCAAACGCCGCAAAATCCAGATCATCACCACCGGCGGTGCTGGCGGGCAGATCGATCCGACGCTGATCCAGGTCTGCGACCTCAACCGCACCTTCAATGATCCGCTGGCCTCGAAAGTCCGTTCCACCTTGCGCCGTGACTACGGCTTCTCCCGCACCGTAACCCGCCACTACAGCGTGCCGTGCGTGTTTTCCACCGAGCAACTGCGCTACCCGAAACCGGACGGCAGTATTTGTTTGCAGAAGAGTTTTGTCGGTGAGGGTGTGAAGCTCGACTGCGCCGGTGGTTTTGGCGCCGTGATGATGGTGACGGCGACATTCGGCATGGTCGCGGCGACCAAGGCTGTGGACAAGATTGTGGCGGGTGTGCGGCGGCCGGCGGATCGGGTAAAACCTGCGGTATGATCGATGATCGTTCCCACGCTCTGCGTGGGAATGCAGCCCGGGACGCTCCGCGTCCCTTTCCAGAGCTGGAACGCGGAGCGTCCCTTGAGGCATTCCCACGCAGAGCGTGGGAACGATCGGTCAGGCGGCCAGTTCGCGCATCCGCTGTAGTACGGCATTCAGGCCATTGCTGCGCGACTCTGATAACTGTCGCCCCAATCCCAACTGATTGAACCAATCCGCCAAATCCACCTGCCGCAACTCCACCGCCGACAACCCGTTAACCCGCGCCAACAACAACGCCACCAATCCACGAATCAATCGCGCATCGCTGTTGGCGCTGAATCGCCAGTGCCCGTCGCGTAATTCGCCTACCAGCCACACCTGACTTTCACAGCCGTGCACACGGTTGGCATCACACATTTGCGCATCGCTCAACGCAGGCAGGCGATCGCCCCACTGCATCAGCAGGCGCGCCCGCTGTTCCCAGCCGGCCGCGTTTTGAAAGGTTTCGAGTGCCGTCACGGCATCGGCAGGCAGGTTCATCGCAACAGCTCCAGCGCTTGATCCAGTGCTTCAAAGAACCGCTCCAGATCTTCGGAATCGTTATACAACGCCAACGACACCCGAATCGCTCCGGCCAGATGGAAGCTCTTGAGCAACGGCATGGCGCAGTGATGACCGGCGCGCACCGCGATCCCTTGTTCGGTCAGCAAGTGCGCCAAGTCAGAGTTATGCACACCTTCGACAGTAAAACTGACCAGTGCCAACTGTGGCTTGCCCAGCAAGTGGACGCCATTGCGTGCAGCAAGGCCTTTGAGCAGATAGTCGTGCAGCGCCGCTTCATGGGCGGACACCGCGTCCTGATCGAGAGCGGCGAGATAGTCCAGTGTCGCCCCAAGACCGATCACACTGGCGATCGGTGGTGTCCCGGCCTCGAATCCCAATGGCGCCGGGCGAAAGCGTGCGTCGTGGTAGTTGGCGTCCAGTACCATCTCGCCGCCGAACTGCCAGGGGCGCAGTCGTTGCAACGCTTCATTGCGACCGAACAACGCACCGAGGCCATCGGGGCCGTAGAGCTTGTGGCTGGAAAACACATAAAAGTCGCAACCCAGCGCCTGCACATCATGGCGACCATGGACCACGCCTTGCGCGCCGTCGACCACGGTCAAGGCGTTGTGCGCCTTGGCCATTGCCAGCAGCGCAGGCAAAGGCTGCCAGGCGCCGATCACGTTGGACAATTGGCTGACGGCCAACAGACGCGTGCGCGGACCGATCAAGCCGGTGGCGGCTTCAAGATCGATCACACCGTCGGCATCCAGTGGCAGGACCACCAGTTTCAGCTCACGGCGGTGCGCCAGTTGCTGCCACGGCAGCAGGTTGGCGTGATGCTCCAGGGCGCTGATGACAATCTCGTCGCCCGGATGGAATAGATGCTCCAGGCCATAAGCCAGCAGATTCAGCGCGGACGTCGCGCCATGGGTAAAGATGATCTGCCCGCGGTCAGCGGCATTGAGCCATTGCGCGACTTTGCGGCGGCTGTCCTCGAACGCCTGGGTGGCATGGGCGCCGGGCAAATGTTGTGCCCGATGCACGTTGGCTGCGCCGTTGGCATAGTAATGCGCCAGGGCATCCAGCAGGGCTTGAGGTTTTTGCGTGGTGGCGGCGTTGTCCAGATAAGTCTGGCCTTGCCGTTGCAGGGCGGCGATGGCTGGAAAATCGGCGCGCCAGGGAGAGGGAATCAGCATGTTATCGGGCCCTGGTGAACATGGGCGGGGTTACACCGCACTACTGTGGGAGCAAAGCTTGCTCGCGATGGGGCCTTTGGACCGCCAAAAGCATCGCGGGCAAGCCATGCTCCTACAGAGGGGCGATGATGCGCTGCTTAGTTGTGAGCGTGCAGCGCTTCGTTCAGTTCGATAGCCGATTTGTGGGTTTTGCATTCCACAGCGCCGGTTTCCGAATTGCGACGGAACAGCAGGTCGGCCTGGCCGGCCAGTTCACGAGCCTTCACCACTTTGACCAGTTGGTTTTTCTCGTCCAGCAGCGCCACTTTGGTACCAGCGGTCACATACAGGCCGGACTCAACGGTATTGCGGTCACCCAATGGAATGCCGATACCGGCGTTGGCGCCGATCAGGCAGCCTTCACCAACCTTGATCACGATGTTGCCGCCGCCCGACAGGGTGCCCATGGTCGAGCAACCGCCGCCCAGGTCTGAACCCTTGCCGACGAACACGCCAGCCGAGACGCGACCTTCGATCATGCCCGGGCCTTCGGTGCCAGCGTTGAAGTTGATGAAGCCTTCGTGCATCACGGTGGTGCCTTCGCCCACGTAGGCACCCAGACGCAGACGCGCCGCGTCAGCGATGCGCACGCCGGCCGGTACCACGTAGTCGGTCATTTTCGGGAACTTGTCCACCGAGAACACTTCCAGCAGCTCGCCACGCAGGCGCGCTTCCAGTTGGTGTTCGGCCAGTTCGCCCAGGTCGATCGCGCCCTGGCTGGTCCAGGCCACGTTCGGCAGCAACGGGAAGATGCCAGCCAGGTTCAGGCCGTGCGGCTTGACCAGACGATGGGACAGCAAGTGCAGCTTGAGGTACGCCTCAGGGGTCGAAGACAGTTGCGCGTCTTCAGCCAGCAAGGTGGCGACCAGTGGCTTGTGGCTCTCGGCCAGACGGGTCAGCAGGGCAGCCTGGGCAGCGTCGACGCCTTTGACGGCTTCGGCCAGTTGCGAGGCCTGAGCCGTGGTGAATGCGATGGCCTGATTGCCTTCGCTGTAGCCCAGGATCGGCGCGATGGCGGCGACCAGTTCGGCCGACGGGTTGAGCAACGGCTGCGCGTAGAACACTTCCAGCCATGCGCCTTCACGGTTTTGAGTGCCGACACCAAAGGCCAGGCTGAACAGGGTAGTGGACATGTTGATACCTCTAACAAATTGAAACGGGCTGCTTACTTGAGCGCGGCCGCGTAGATATCTGGCTTGAAGCCAATCAGGGTTCGGTCACCGAGATCGAGCACCGGGCGCTTGATCATCGAAGGTTGTGCGAGCATCAGTTCAATGGCTTTCGACTGGTCGAGATCGGCTTTGCGTTCGTCGTCGAGCTTGCGAAAGGTCGTGCCTGCGCGGTTCAACACCACTTCCCAGCCGTGCTCGTTGCACCATTGGGTCAGGTGTTCCCGGTCGATTCCGAGCGCCTTGTAATCATGAAAGTCATAGCTGACAGCGTGTTCATCGAGCCAGGTGCGCGCCTTTTTCATGGTGTCGCAGGCCTTGATGCCGAAAAGGTGCAACGTTTTACTTGAAACGGTCAAGGAATTGCCCCCTTTACAGGTGCTGGAGAAAAAAGGTGACGGATTATGCCATGACCGGACGGTTTCGCGTCGGCCGGGCTCGGGTTTGTCTGCGGCCCGGACGGCATTGCGCTGTTCGGGCCATTGACTTTACAGGCGATGGCGAATGATGAACGCTCGAATCCGTTCTGCCGCTTCGACACACTCCGCCAACGGTGCAACCAATGCCAGGCGCACACGCCCCGCACCCGGATTGGCGCCATCGACTTCACGGGACAGATAAGAACCTGGCACCACCGTTACATGTTCCTGCGCGAACAAATCACGACAGAACGCTTCGTCATCACCCTCGACGTTCGGCCACAAGTAAAAACCACCGTCCGGGCGCTGCACATCCATGACCGGGCTTAAAATCTCCAACACCGCATCATATTTCTCGCGATACAGCGCACGGTTGGCGCGCACATGCACTTCGTCGTTCCATGCGGCAACGCTGGCCAGTTGCGTTTGCACCGGCATCGCGCAGCCG
Source organism: Pseudomonas sp. Sample_22 (assembly GCF_004307635.1). Classification (NCBI taxonomy): domain Bacteria; kingdom Pseudomonadati; phylum Pseudomonadota; class Gammaproteobacteria; order Pseudomonadales; family Pseudomonadaceae; genus Pseudomonas; species Pseudomonas sp. Sample_22. The sequence goes on along the minus strand of NZ_RCNY01000096.1, from coordinate 66,587 downwards.
TGATAGGTGCGATAGAGCAGGAAGCCTTTAAGAATGTCGGCGTCACCTGCGACAAAGCCCGAACGCAAACCAGGCAAGTTGGAACGCTTGGACAGGCTGTGGAACACCACGCAACGCTTGAAGTCCTTGCGACCCAGTTCCACGCAGGCGCTGAGCAGGCCCGGCGGAGGGGTTTGTTCGTCGAAGTACAGTTCGCTGTAGCACTCGTCGGCGGCGATCACGAAGTCGTATTGGTCGGCCAGGGCGATCAGCTTCTTCAGCGTGTCGACCGGGATCAATGCACCAGTCGGATTGCCTGGCGAGCACAGGAACAGGATCTGGCAGCGTTTCCAGATGTCTGGCGACACAGCCTCGAAGTCTGGATTGAAGCCATTCTCGTCCAGGCATGGCAGGTAATGCGGCTTGGCCCCGGCGAGGAACGCCGCGCCTTCGTAGATCTGGTAGAACGGGTTCGGACTGACGACCAGCGCGTCATCGCCACGGTTGACCACGGTCTGGGTGAATGCGAACAGCGCTTCGCGAGTGCCGTTGACGGGCAGCACGTTGCGCGCCGGATCGATCCAGCCGTCTGGCACGCCGAAACGCCGCTCGCACCAGGCAGCGATGGCTTCACGCAGCTCCGGGACGCCGAGGGTGGTCGGGTACACCGCCATTTTTTCCAGATTGCTGGCCAGGGCTTCGGCAACGAAGCTTGGCGAACGGTGCTTCGGTTCGCCGATCGACAGCGCGATAGGGCGTTTGTCGGGGTTGGGTGTGACGCTGCCAAGCAGGGCGCGGAGTTTCTCGAACGGGTAGGGCTGGAGCTGGGACAGAGCGTTGTTCATCGATAAATCTCGTTCGGTGTTGGGGCGGCGCTGATCCCTGTAGGAGCGAGCCTGCTCGCGATGGTCGTCATCGATGACACTGGGGGGCTGTTACCCCGTGGCGTCCTCGGGTCCATCGCGAGCAGGCTCGCTCCTACAGAGGGGCGGGCCGTTGTTAAGTCAGATGCTGATGCGCGACAGTTTGATATCGGGTTCCTGATTGACGCTCAACTGCTCGACGATCGCATCCTGCAACCGGCTGCACAGCAGCGGGTCGGACAGCGGGTGGTTGTTGGCGTCGGTGATGAAAAACACGTCTTCCACGCGCTCGCCGAGGGTGGCGATCTTGGCGTTCTGCAGCGACAGGTCGAACTCCAGGAAAATCGTGCCGATGCGTGCCAACAAGCCGGGACGATCAGGTGCGGTCAGTTCCAGCACGGTGACCGGGCGCTGCGCATCGTTGTGGATCGTGACTTGTGGGGCAAAGGCGAAATGCTTGAGCTGGCGCGGCACCCGACGCTGGATGATGGTCGGGTAGTTATCCGGATTGCGCAGGGCTTCGGTCAAGCCGTCGCGGATCTGCTTGACCCGAGCCGGGTTGTCGCCGATCGAGTCGCCGTCGGTGTCGAGCACGATGTAGGTGTCGAGGGTGAACTGGCTGCTGGAGGTGATGACCCGGGCGTCATGGATGTTCAGGTTGAGCTGGTCCATCGCGGCCACGGTCACGGCAAAGAAGTCGTGCTGGTCCGGTGCATAGATGAAGATCTGCGTACCGCCCTCGAATTCCCGCTGGGTGGTTTCCTTGATCAGCACCAACGGCCCGCCATCTGCCGGCTGCTGGAGGATCGCATCGCTGTGCCAGGCGACATCGCCGGCGGTGTGACGCAGGAAATAGTCATCGCCCAATTGTGCCCACAACTGCTCGACGTCATCCGGATCGGTACCGCCGCGTACCAGAATGTCCAGGGCGGCGCTCTGGGTCTGGCGAATCTGCTCTTCGCGATCCACCGGGTTCTCCAGGCCGCGACGCAGCGCACGCTTGGTCTCGGTGTAGAGCTGGCGCAACAGGCTGGCGCGCCAGGAGTTCCACAGCGTCGGGTTGGTGGCATTGATGTCGGCGACGGTCAGCACGTACAGGTAGTCGAGGCGGGTTTCATCGCCGACGGTCTGCGCGAAATCGTGGATCACCTGCGGGTCGGACAAGTCCTTGCGCTGGGCGGTGGTCGACATCATCAAGTGGTTCTGGACCAGCCAGACGATCAGGCGGCTGTCCCACAGCGGCAACTGGTGGCGCTGGCAAAAGGCCTCGGCGTCCACGGCACCGATGTCCGAATGATCACCATGCCGGCCCTTGCCAATGTCGTGGTACAGCCCGGCCATGTAGATCAGCTCCGGCTTGGGCAGCTTGGCCATGAGCTTGGCGGCCAGCGGAAATTTTTCCGATACCTGGGTGTACTGCAACTTGCGCAGGTGTTTGATCAGGTTCAGCGTGTGGGCATCGACCGTATAGATGTGAAACAGGTCGTGTTGCATCTGCCCGACGATGAAACCGAACTCCGGCAAATAACGCCCGAGGATGCCGTAGCGGTTCATCCGGCGCAGGTTGCGATGGATACCGATCTTGCATTTGAACAGCTCGATGAACAGGCTGGTGTTGCGGATATCGTTGCGGAAGTCGTCGTCGATCAGATGACGATTTTCACGCAGCAGGCGAATGGTGTCGGCGCGTACGCCTTTGATTTCCGGCTGCTGCGCCATCAGTACGAAGATTTCCAGCATGGCGAACGGTGTGCGGCGGAACACATTGTCGTTGCGCGCCTCGATGTAGCCGTCGTGCAACTGGAATCGCGAGTTGATCGGTTGCGGCGGCGCCTCATCCTCCGGCGCGAGGATGACTTCCTCGAAGTGCTGGATGATCAGGTCGCTGAGCTGGGCAATGCTCATGACCACGCGGAAATACTGCTGCATGAAGTTTTCGACGGCTTGCTTGGCGTCGTCACCTTCAAACCCCAACAGACCGGCGATGGTGCGCTGGTGGTCGAACAGCAGGCGGTCTTCGGCGCGACCGGCGAGCATGTGCAGGGCGTAACGCACCTTCCACAGAAATTCCTGGGAAGAGGCAAGCAGGGCGTTCTCGCTTTCGACCAGGAAACCTTCTCCGGCCAAGGCACGCAGGTTCAGGGTGCCGTACTCGCGACGGGCGAACCATAGAATCGTCTGGATATCACGCAAGCCGCCGGGCGAACCCTTGACGTTGGGTTCCAGGTTGTATTCGGTGTCGTTGTATTTGTGGTGGCGGGCCTTCTGCTCGGCGCGCTTGGCCAGGAAGAAGTCCTTGCTTGGCCACATGTGCGCGGTGCTGGTGACGTCAAGCATGCGCTGGCGCAGATGTTCGGGGCCGGTAATGGTCCGGCTCTCCATGAGATTGGTCACCACCGTCAGGTCGGCTCGGGCCTCGACGGCGCATTCGTCGACCGACCGAACGCTCTGACCCACTTCCAGGCCAATGTCCCACAGCAGCGTCAGAAAACGCTCGATGGAATCACGGAAAACTTCGTGGTCGGCGCTGTCGAGCAAAATCAACAGGTCGATATCGGAATAGGGGTGCAATTCACCACGGCCGTAGCCGCCGACCGCGACCAGCGCGATGTCGGCGTCTTCACTCCAGTCGAACTGTTCCCAGGCCTTTTGCAGGATGTTATCGACGAACCAGGCGCGATCCTCGATCAACCGACGGATATCCCGGCCGCTGCGAAAACGTGCATCGAGCACTTCGCGGGCCTGACGGATGGCCTTCTTGAAAGCAGCGATAGGGCTTGCCTTCAGGGCCAGTTCAGCCTGGAACTGGCCGCGGTCGAAGAGTTCGGGGTCCACCTGCGGCATCGTTTGGCTTTCCTTTCTATAGGCTGGGTACGGTAACGGGATCAGGCCGAGACGCGGGGGATGGTGTCATCGCTGCGCAGGGTGAAGATCTCGTAGCCGGTTTCGGTCACCAGCAGGGTGTGTTCCCACTGAGCCGAGAGCTTGCGGTCCTTGGTGATCGCGGTCCAGCCGTCGCCCAGCACTTTGGTGTCGGCGCGACCCTGATTGATCATCGGCTCGATGGTGAAGGTCATGCCGGCCTTCAGTTCCATGCCGGTGCCGGCGCGGCCGTAGTGCAGGATCTGCGGCTCTTCGTGGAACACTTTGCCGATACCGTGGCCGCAGAACTCGCGAACCACCGAAAAACCGTTCTTTTCAGCGTGCTTCTGAATCACTTCACCAATATCGCCCAGGCGGCAGCCGGGTTTGACCAGTTCGATGGCCTTGTACATGCATTCCTGGGTCACTTGCGACAGGCGCTCGGCCCAGACCGGCACGCTGCCGACGTGGAACATGCGGCTGGTATCGCCGTGGTAACCGTCCTTGATGACGGTGACGTCGATGTTCAGGGTGTCGCCATCCTTCAGCGGCTTCTCGTTCGGGATCCCGTGGCAGACCACGTGGTTGATCGAGGTGCAGATGGATTTAGGAAAGCTCTTGTAATTGAGCGGGGCCGGAATGGCCTTCTGCTCGTTGACGATGTAGTCGTGGCAGATGCGGTCGAGTTCTTCGGTGGTCACGCCCGGTTTGACATGTTCGGCAATCATTTCCAGCACATCGGCGGCCAGTTTGCCGGCGATGCGCATTTTTGCGATGTCCTCGGGAGTTTTGAGGGTGACGGTCATACAGGCTCTCTCTGCGCTCGATGGCGCTTTCTTTACGAAAAGGGCGTTGCGCGATCGATCTTCGCAGCCCTGAAAAACGCGATTCTATCAGACGATCAGCGCAAATCCGCGCCTCTGTGCATCGCTTCTCTCTATAGAATGGTGCATTCTGGGCGGATTCCAAGGGCGGGAGTGCCCTGGTTGCCAGGTTTTCAGAATCCGGGTTCCGTTTTTCCCTGCCCTGTGATATAAAATGCGCCGCTTTCCGGGGATGCCCCGAAAAGCCTAAATCCACACACGTGTCGACACGATGACCTGGGTGCCTTCAGCTGATGCTGCTGGTTGGTCATTGGGATACGTGGAGGCCAAACCCGACTTATTAAGGAACTATCATGTCCCAAGTCAACATGCGCGATATGCTGAAGGCCGGTGTGCACTTCGGTCACCAGACCCGTTACTGGAACCCGAAAATGGGTAAATACATTTTCGGCGCGCGTAACAAGATCCACATCATCAACCTTGAAAAAACCCTGCCAATGTTCAACGAAGCTCTGACTTTCGTAGAGCGTCTGGCCCAGGGCAAAAACAAGATTCTGTTCGTCGGCACCAAGCGTTCCGCTGGCAAGATCGTTGCTGAAGAAGCAGCACGTTGCGGTTCGCCGTACGTCGATCACCGCTGGTTGGGCGGCATGCTGACCAACTTCAAGACCATCCGTGCTTCCATCAAGCGTCTGCGTGACCTTGAAGTACAAGCCGAAGACGGTACTTTCGCCAAGCTGACCAAGAAAGAAGCGCTGATGCGCTCCCGTGACCTGGAAAAGCTGGATCGTTCCCTGGGTGGTATCAAGGACATGGGCGGTCTGCCAGACGCTCTGTTCGTTATCGACGTTGATCACGAGCGCATCGCGATCACCGAAGCCAACAAGCTGGGCATCCCGGTTATCGGCGTAGTCGATACCAACAGCAGCCCGGAAGGCGTTGACTACATCATCCCAGGCAACGATGACGCAATCCGCGCTATCCAGCTGTACATGGGTTCGATGGCTGACGCTGTTATCCGTGGTCGCAACAACGTTGCTGGCGGCACCGAAGTTTTCGTTGAAGAAGCTCCGGCAGCTGCAGCTGAGTAATTGACGCCCTGGCGTTGACTCAGTAAGCAAAAAGGGGGCTTGGCCCCCTTTTTGCCACCTCGAAAACCACTTGTCGGCGGCGCAGCTACAGCATTTGTAACGTGCAGCAGCTTACAAGGGTGGTTCGGGAAGAATTGAACGCCCGTTCGATCGGGTGGAATGGTTGATAACCTATCCAAGAGGAATTTTGAAATGGCAGAGATTACTGCAGCGTTGGTCAAAGAACTGCGCGAGCGTACTGGCGAAGGCATGATGGACTGCAAAAAGGCCTTGACCAAGGCTGGCGGCGACATCGAAAAAGCCATTGATGACATGCGTGCTTCGGGCGCCATCAAGGCCGCCAAGAAAGCCGGCAACGTTGCCGCTGAAGGCGCTATCGCCCTCAAGGCTGACGACAAGTCTGCCGTGCTGCTGGAAGTGAACTCGCAGACCGACTTCCTGGCCCTGCAAGACGATTTCAAGAACTTCGTTGCCGCCAGCGTCGAAAAAGCCTTCGCCGAAAAACTGACCGACGCAGCTCCGCTGATCGCCGCTCAGGAATCGGCTCGTGAAGCCCTGGTGGCCAAAGTTGGCGAAAACGTCAACATCCGTCGCCTGGTTCGCGTTGAAGGTGATGTTGTTGGTGGTTACCTGCACGGTAACAAGATCGGTGTTGTCGTTGTACTCAAAGGCGGCGACGTTGACCTGGCCAAAGACATCGCTATGCACGTAGCAGCCAGCAACCCTGAGTTCCTGCTGCCTTCGGAAGTTTCCGCCGAAGCCATCGAGCGTGAAAAGGCTGTGTTCCTGCAGCTGAACGAAGAAAAAATCAAAGGCAAGCCAGAAAACATTGTTGAGAACATGGTCAAAGGCCGTATCAGCAAGTTCCTGGCCGAAGCAAGCCTGGTTGAGCAGGCGTTCGTCAAGAACCCTGAAATCAAGGTTGGCGAGCTGGCCAAGAAAGCCGGTGCTGAAATCGTTTCCTTCACCTACTTCAAAGTAGGCGAAGGCATCGAGAAGCCAGTGGACAACTTCGCAGAAGAAGTTGCTGCCCAACTGGCTGCTGCCAAGCAATAAGACGGTTTTTTAACTGTCGCCCTGAAGAGGCTGCCCGCTCACGCGCGCAGCCTCTTTTCAGATGGGCTGCCAATTTTTATTGGTTTCCTTTTGGAACTGGCTTACAAAGCCATGTTCCGATGGCGCTGAAGCAGCGCCAAGCTAGAGTGAACGCCAGCTGAAAACAGCTCGCAAAGAATTTTTTAAAATACGCCGCAGGAGAGATTCGCAATGGCTCAGCAGGGCAGTGGTTATCAGGCTCGCTATAAACGCATTCTACTCAAACTTAGCGGCGAGGCCCTGATGGGCTCGGAAGAGTTCGGGATCGATCCGAAAGTCCTGGATCGCATGGCGCTGGAAGTCGGCCAACTGGTCGGCATCGGTGTGCAGGTCGGTCTGGTGATCGGCGGTGGCAACCTGTTCCGCGGTGCGGCGCTGAGCGCGGCCGGCATGGATCGGGTAACGGGCGACCACATGGGCATGCTGGCCACTGTGATGAACGCTCTGGCCATGCGCGATGCGCTTGAACGTGCCAATATCTCCGCCATCGTGATGTCGGCCATTTCCATGGTAGGTGTGACCGATCACTACGATCGCCGCAAAGCCATGCGTCACCTGAACTCCAAGGAAGTCGTGATTTTCGCGGCCGGTACTGGTAACCCGTTCTTTACTACGGATTCGGCTGCCTGCCTGCGCGCAATCGAAATCGACGCTGATGTCGTACTCAAGGCAACCAAGGTCGATGGTGTGTACACCGCAGATCCATTCAAAGACCCGCACGCCGAGAAGTTCGATCATCTGACCTACGATGAAGTGCTGGATCGCAAGCTGGGTGTGATGGATCTGACGGCCATCTGCCTGTGCCGCGATCACAAGATGCCGCTGCGCGTATTTAACATGAACAAACCCGGCGCCCTGCTTAATATCGTACATGGTGGCGCTGAAGGAACCCTGATCGAGGAAGTTCAACAATGATCAACGAAATCAAGAAAGACGCTCAAGAGCGCATGCAGAAGTCCGTGGAATCGCTGGCGCACAACTTCGGCCGTATCCGTACCGGCCAGGCGCACCCAAGCATTCTGGAAGGTGTGATGGTGCCTTACTACGGCTCCGACACGCCGATCAAGCAAGTCGCCAACATCACCGTCAAAGATGCGCGCACCCTGCAAGTCGTTGCCTTCGAGCGCAACATGCTGGGTGCTGTCGACAAGGCAATCGGTAGCGCCGGCCTGAACCTCAACCCGACCAACCTGGGTGAGTTGCTGCTGATCTCCATGCCGGCCCTGACTGAAGAAACCCGCAAGGGCTTCACCAAGCAGGCTCGCGATGTTGCAGAAGACGCCCGTGTTGCCGTGCGCAACATCCGTCGTGATGCGAACAGCCAGCTCAAGGATCTGGTCAAGGAAAAAGAGATCAGCGAAGACGAAGAACGTCGCGCCACTGGCGAAATCGATGATCTGACCAAGAAGTTCGTGGCTAAAATCGACGCGGATCTGGCGCAGAAAGAAAAAGACCTGATGGCCGTATAAGGGTCGAGTTTTCATGGAAAAGACCAAGCAGATTGCGCCCACCGCGGTGCCGCGCCATGTCGCGATCATCATGGATGGTAATAATCGCTGGGCGAAAAAACGCTTTATGCCGGGTGTCGCCGGGCATAAAGCGGGTGTCGATGCGGTTCGTGCGGTCATCGAGGTATGTGCGGAGTCGGGGGTCGAGGTCTTGACCCTGTTTGCGTTCTCCAGTGAGAACTGGCAGCGCCCGGCCGATGAGGTCAGTGCCTTGATGGATTTGTTCTTCAAGGCATTGCGTCGTGAGGCCAAGCGCCTCAACGACAACAACATCAGCCTGCGTATCATCGGTGATCGTTCGCGCTTTCATCCGGAGCTTCAGGCTGCCATGCGTGAAGCCGAAACCATGACCGCGGGCGCCAACCGTTTCGTCCTGCAGATCGCGGCCAACTACGGTGGTCAGTGGGATATCGCGCAGGCCGCCCAGCGTCTGGCGCGTGAAGTCCAGGCCGGGCACCTGCGTCCGGAAGACATCACCCCGGATTTGCTGCAAACCTGTCTGGCGACCGGCGACCTGCCGTTGCCGGACTTGTGCATCCGTACCGGTGGCGAGCATCGCATCAGCAACTTCCTGCTGTGGCAGCTGGCTTACGCCGAGTTGTATTTCTCCGACCTGTTCTGGCCGGACTTCAAACACGATGCCATGCGTAATGCACTGGCCGATTTCGCATCCCGCCAGCGTCGCTTCGGTAAAACGAGCGAGCAGGTCGAGGCTGGAGCCCGGGTTTAATGCTTAAACAACGAATCATCACCGCGCTGATCCTGCTGCCGATTGCCTTGGGCGGGTTTTTCCTGCTCGAGGGCTCCGGTTTTGCGCTGTTCATCGGGCTGGTCGTGACCCTCGGTGCCTGGGAGTGGGCGCGTCTGGCGGGCTTCACTGCCCAGCCTGCACGCGTTGCCTATGCCGCTGTCGTCGCGTTGATGCTGTTTATCATGTACATCCTGCCCGGGCTTGCACCTTGGGTGCTGGGGGCTTCGGTACTGTGGTGGGGCGTTGCAACCTATCTGGTGCTGACGTACCCGCGCTCCAGCGAGCATTGGGCCAGCGCGGCCTGCAAACTGGTGATCGGCCTGCTGATCCTGCTGCCGGCCTGGCAAGGCCTGGTTCAGATCAAGCAGCAGCCTTTGGGCAACTGGCTGATCATGGCGGTGATGGTGCTGGTCTGGGGTGCTGATATCGGTGCGTACTTTTCCGGCCGGGCTTTCGGCAAGCGCAAGCTGGCACCGCAGGTCAGCCCTGGCAAGAGCTGGGAAGGTGTCTATGGCGGCCTGGCCTTGAGTCTGGTCATCACCGTGATTGTCGGCTTTGTGCGTGACTGGACCGTTGCCGAGCTGTTCAAGGGCCTGATCTGCGCCGCTGTGATTGTGTTTATTTCGGTTGTGGGCGATCTGACCGAAAGCATGTTCAAGCGCCAATCCGGGATCAAGGACAGCAGCAATCTGCTGCCGGGGCATGGCGGCGTGCTGGACCGGATTGACAGCCTGACGGCAGCCATTCCCGTATTCGCCGTGCTGTTGTGGATGGCGGCACCATGAGCCGTCCCCAGCAGATTACCGTTCTGGGGGCGACCGGCTCGATCGGTTTGAGCACCCTCGACGTCATCGCTCGCCATCCCGAGCGCTATCAAGCCTATGCCCTGAGCGGATTCACTCGTTTGAGTGAATTGCTGGCATTGTGCGTGCGGCATACGCCACGATTTGCTGTTGTGCCGGAAGCTGGCGCTGCACGCAGCTTGCAGGATGATTTGCGTGCGGCAGGCCTGTCGACCCGGGTGCTGGTGGGGGAGGAAGGCTTGTGTCAGGTGGCTGCCGATCCTGAAGTGGATGCAGTCATGGCGGCCATTGTCGGTGCGGCAGGGCTGCGCCCGACGCTGGCAGCGGTCGAGGCAGGCAAGAAGATTCTCCTCGCCAACAAAGAAGCGCTGGTCATGTCCGGTGCGTTATTCATGCAGGCGGTGCGTAAAAGTGGCTCGGTATTGCTGCCGATCGACAGTGAGCACAATGCGATCTTCCAATGCATGCCAGTGGATTTTGCACGGGGTCTGAGCTCGGTCGGTGTACGTCGGATTTTACTGACGGCCTCCGGTGGTCCGTTCCGACAGACGCCCATGGCTGAGTTGGCGCATGTTTCACCTGAGCAAGCGTGCGCCCACCCTAACTGGTCGATGGGGCGCAAGATTTCGGTCGATTCGGCCAGCATGATGAACAAGGGGCTTGAGCTGATCGAGGCCTGTTGGCTGTTCGATGCCAAGCCATCCCAGGTCGAGGTGGTGATTCACCCGCAAAGCGTGATTCATTCGCTGGTCGACTACATCGATGGTTCGGTTTTGGCGCAATTGGGTAACCCGGACATGCGCACGCCGATCGCCAACGCGCTGGCCTGGCCGGAGCGGATCGATTCAGGGGTGCCGCCGCTGGACTTGTTTGCCATCGCACGCCTGGATTTCCAGGCACCGGATGAAGAGCGCTTCCCTTGCCTGCGTCTGGCGCGGCTGGCGGCAGAGGCGGGCAACAGTGCTCCGGCGATGCTCAATGCTGCGAATGAGGTAGCTGTGGCCGCGTTTCTCGACGGACGGGTTCGTTACCCGGAAATCGCGAGTATCATCGAAGAAACCTTGAATCTTGAGCCTGTAGTGGCAGTCGATGATCTTGAGGCAGTGTTCACGGCGGATGCGAAAGCGCGTCTGCTGGCTGAACAGTGGTTGAGTCGTCACGGGCGGTGAGTGCTGCAACGCGTTGACCCATGCGGCACCGGATAGGAATGCGGAGAAAGTAGATGAGCGCGCTCTATATGATTGTCGGCACCCTGGTGGCTTTGGGTGTGCTGGTTACCTTCCACGAGTTCGGCCATTTCTGGGTCGCGCGTCGCTGCGGGGTCAAAGTGCTGCGTTTCTCCGTAGGCTTCGGCATGCCGCTCCTGCGCTGGCACGACAAGCAAGGCACCGAGTTCGTGGTGGCTGCCATCCCGCTGGGTGGCTACGTAAAAATGCTCGATGAGCGTGAAGGCGAGGTTCCGGCTGATCAGGTCGATCAATCCTTCAATCGCAAGTCGGTTCGCCAGCGCATTGCAATCGTGGCGGCCGGCCCTATTGCCAACTTTCTGTTGGCGTTAGTGTTTTTCTGGGTGTTGGCCATGCTCGGCAGCGAGCAGGTGCGCCCGGTCATCGGCGCCGTGGAGTCCGGCAGTATCGCCGCCAGGGCGGGCTTGACTGCTGGTCAGGAGATCATTTCCATCGACGGCGAACCGACCTCCGGTTGGGCGGCGGTGAATTTGCAATTGGTCCGTCGCCTTGGGGAGAGCGGTTCATTGCAAGTGCTGGTTCGCGATCAGGGCTCTTCGATGGATTCGCCTCGTGAGCTGGCTTTGGACAAATGGCTCAAGGGTGCTGATGAACCGGATCCGATCCGTTCGCTGGGGATTCGTCCGTGGCGTCCGGCACTGCCGCCGGTCCTGGCTGAACTGGATCCGAAAGGTCCGGCGCAGGCCGCCGGGCTGAAAATGGGTGACCGCTTGCTGGCGCTCGATGGCAAGTCGCTGGACGACTGGCAGCAGGTGGTCGACACCGTGCGTTTGCGTCCTGATACCAAAATCATGCTGCGGGTTGAGCGCGATGGTGCTCAAATCGACGTCCCGGTGACGCTCGCTGCCCGCGGCGAGAGCAAGGCGCCCAGTGGCTATCTTGGGGCTGGGGTGAAAGCGGTCGACTGGCCGCCGGAAATGATCCGCGAGGTTAGTTACGGGCCTCTGGCCGCAATTGGCGAAGGGGCCAAACGCACCTGGACCATGAGCCTGCTGACTCTCGATTCACTGAAGAAAATGTTGTTCGGTGAGCTCTCGGTAAAAAACTTGAGTGGACCGATAACCATTGCTAAAGTGGCGGGCGCTTCGGCCCAGTCGGGTGTTGCTGATTTCCTGAATTTCCTTGCTTATCTGAGTATTAGCCTGGGGGTTCTGAATTTGCTGCCCATTCCTGTGCTGGATGGGGGGCATTTGTTGTTTTATCTGATCGAGTGGGCGCGTGGTCGTCCCTTGTCGGATCGGGTGCAAGGTTGGGGGATACAGATCGGTATCAGTTTGGTGGTCGGAGTGATGTTGCTTGCTCTGGTCAATGATCTGGGTCGTCTGTAACACTTCGCTGAATTGCGAATCTGCCGCATTTTGCGGCAGTTTGTTTATTGCCAGTTGGAATAAGAAAGGACTTCATGAAACGTCTGCTGCTAACTGCGGTTCTCACCGTATTGATGATCGCCGAAGTTCACGCCGAGTCCTTCACTATCTCTGATATTCGCGTCAATGGCCTCCAGCGGGTCTCCGCGGGTAGCGTCTTTGGTGCTTTGCCGTTGAACGTCGGTGAACAGGCGGATGATCGTCGCCTGGTGGAATCCACTCGTGCGCTGTTCAAAACCGGGTTCTTTCAAGATATCCAGCTGGGCCGCGATGGCAACGTCCTTGTCATTACGGTAGTCGAGCGTCCGTCGGTTGCCAGTATCGAGATCGAAGGTAACAAGGCGATCTCCACTGAAGACCTGATGAAGGGCCTGAAGCAGTCCGGTCTGGCCGAAGGCGAAATCTTCCAGCGTGCCACCCTTGAAGGCGTGCGTAATGAACTGCAGCGCCAGTACGTCGCTCAGGGTCGCTACTCCGCTACCGTCGACACCGAAGTGGTGCCGCAGCCGCGTAACCGCGTCGGCCTGAAGGTCAACATCAACGAAGGCACCGTTGCGGCGATCCAGCACATCAACGTGGTGGGCAACACCGTCTTCCCTGACGAAGACCTGATCGACCTGTTCGAACTCAAGACCACCAACTGGCTGTCGTTCTTCAAGAACGATGACAAGTACGCCCGTGAAAAGCTTTCCGGTGACCTGGAACGTCTGCGTTCCTACTACCTGGACCGTGGCTATATCAACATGGATATCGCTTCGACCCAGGTGTCCATCACGCCGGACAAGAAACACGTCTACATCACCGTCAACATCAACGAAGGCGACAAGTACACCGTTCGTGATGTGAAACTGAGCGGCGATCTGAAGGTGCCGGAAGACCAGGTCAAGTCCCTGCTGCTGGTACAGAAAGGCCAGGTATTCTCGCGCAAGCTGATGACCACCACTTCCGAACTGATCACCCGTCGACTGGGTAACGAAGGCTATACCTTCGCCAACGTCAACGGCGTGCCACAGCCTCACGATGAAGACCACACCGTAGACATCACCTTCGCGGTCGATCCGGGCAAGCGTGCCTACGTGAACCGCATCAACTTCCGCGGCAACACCAAGTCCGAAGACGAAGTGCTGCGTCGTGAAATGCGTCAGATGGAAGGTGGCTGGGCGTCGACCTATCTGATCGACCAGTCCAAGACCCGTCTGGAACGTCTGGGCTTCTTCAAGGAAGTCAACGTCGAGACGCCGGCTGTGCCGGGTGTCGATGACCAGGTCGACGTCAACTACAGTGTGGAAGAGCAAGCTTCCGGTTCGATTACCGCCAGTGTCGGTTTCGCCCAGAGCGCGGGCCTGATCCTTGGTGGTTCGATCACCCAGAACAACTTCCTCGGTACCGGTAACAAGGTCAGCATCGGCTTGACCCGCAGCGAATACCAGAGCCGCTATAACTTCGGTTATGTCGACCCCTACTGGACTGCTGATGGTGTAAGCCTGGGTTACAACGCTTTCTATCGCACCACCGACTACGACGACCTCGACGTCGACGTGGCCAGCTACTCCGTAGACAGCCTGGGCGCGGGCGTCAGCGTCGGCTACCCGATCAGCGAGACTTCGCGTCTGACCTTCGGTCTGACGGCTCAACAGGACGAAATCAAGACCGGTGTCTACACCGTTGACGAGATCTTCGACTTCGTTGAGCAGGAAGGCGACAAGTACCTGAACTTCAAGGCTTCGGCCGGTTGGTCCGAGTCCACGTTGAACAAGGGCGTACTGGCGACACGTGGCCATTCCCAGAGCCTGGTACTGGAAACCACAACACCGGGCAGCGATCTGTCGTTCTTCAAGCTCGACTACCGTGGCCAACTGTTCCAGCCATTGAGCGAGAACTACACCATGCGCCTGCATACCGAACTGGGTTATGGCGATGGTTACGGTTCGACCGATGGCTTGCCATTCTATGAAAACTACTATGCTGGTGGTTTCAACTCGGTTCGTGGCTTCAAGGACAGCACTTTGGGTCCTCGCAGTACCCCGAGCCGCGGTCAGGCCATTACCGGTAACGCTGGCACTCAATTTGACCCGGACCAGGACCCGCTGCCGTTTGGTGGTAATGTCCTGATCCAGGGCGGTGTGGAAGTTCTGTTCCCGCTGCCGTTCGTCAAGGATCAGCGTTCCCTGCGCACTTCGGTATTCTGGGATGTCGGTAACGTATTCGATTCGTCCTGCTCGGATACCACAAACGCGGATGGCACGAAGTCCAATACCAAGTGCAACGATATCAGCCTGAGTAATTTGGCCAGTTCCGTTGGTGTAGGTGTGACATGGGTCACCGCACTGGGTCCTTTGAGTTTCGCGTTGGCCATGCCAGTCAAGAAACCGGATGAAGCTGAAACTCAAGTGTTCCAATTCTCCCTCGGTCAGACGTTCTAAGCGTCTGCCCCAAGATAACGACAATGGATTTTGTAGGAGTGCATCGTGCGTAAGTTGACTCAATTGGTTCTCCTGGCTTCCGTACTGGTAGCAGGCCCGGCATTTGCCGACATGAAAATCGCCGTTCTGAACTATCAGATGGCCCTGCTGGAATCCGATGCGGCCAAGAAGTACGCCGTGGATGCCGAGAAAAAGTTCGGTCCCCAGCTGAGCAAGCTCAAAACTCTGGAAAGCAGCGCCAAGGGTATTCAGGATCGTCTGATGGCCGGTGGCGACAAAATGCAGCAAGGCGAGCGTGAGCGTCTGGAGCTTGAATTCAAGCAAAAGGCTCGTGACTTCCAGTTCCAGTCCAAGGAGCTGAACGAAGCCAAGGCTGTTGCCGACCGTGAAATGCTGAAGCAGCTCAAGCCGAAACTCGATAGCGCAGTGGAAGAAGTCATCAAGAAAGGTGCTTTTGACCTGGTCTTCGAGCGTGGCGCCGTGATTGATGTCAAGCCTCAGTACGACATCACGCGCCAGGTTATCGAGCGCATGAATCAGCTGAAGTAATCCATGACCGCGACTATTAAGCTCGGCCAATTGGCCGAGTTCCTCGGCGCCACACTGCGTGGCGACCCGGAGAAAGAAATCACTGGGCTAGCCACTTTGCAGGAGGCTGGCCCAACTCAGTTGAGCTTTCTCGCAAACCCCCAGTACCGTAAATACCTGGCAGGCAGCCAGGCTGCAGCGCTGTTGCTGAAAGCCGCCGACGCCGAAGGGTTTTCCGGTAATGCACTGGTGGTGCCTGATCCGTATGCAGCCTACGCGCGTATTTCGCACTTGTTCGACCCCAAGCCCAAGGCTGCAACCGGTATTCATCCGACAGCGGTGATTGCGGCGGATGCGGTGGTTGACCCGGCGGCGAGTATCGGTGCATTTGCCGTGATCGAAAGCGGCGCGCAAATTGCTGCCGGTACCACCGTTGGCGCGCACTGCTTTATTGGTGCTCGTAGCGTGATCGACGAAGGTGGCTGGCTGGCTCCGCGCGTGACCTTGTATCACGACGTGCGCATCGGCAAGCGGGTAGTGATTCAGTCCGGTGCCGTACTCGGTGGTGAAGGCTTCGGTTTTGCCAACGAAAAAGGCATTTGGCAGAAAATCGCCCAGATTGGTGGCGTCCTGATCGGCGATGACGTGGAAATCGGCGTAAATACCGCTATCGACCGTGGCGCGCTGGCCGATACCATCATTGGTAACGGGGTAAAGCTCGACAACCAGATTCAGATCGCCCACAACGTTCAGGTCGGTGATCACACCGCGATGGCCGCCTGTGTGGGGATTTCCGGCAGCACCAAGATCGGCAAGCACTGCATGCTTGCCGGTGGCGTAGGGCTGGTGGGGCATATCGATATTTGCGACAACGTATTCATCACCGGCATGACCATGGTGACCCACTCGATCACCGAGCCGGGCGCCTATTCATCCGGTACGGCGATGCAGCCAGCAGCCGAATGGCGCAAAAGCGCGGCACGCCTGCGTCAGCTCGATGACATCGCGCGACGTTTGCGACAGCTGGAAAAGCAAGCAGGGGAAGTGACCCCTGGCGGTAATGCTTCATCAGATGGCTGATACCATTTCCATATCAAGTGTACACAGCCGCTAGACTGCGTCCTTGATTTGCTAGAGGAGTGTGCGTCAATCGCGCGCTCCCAATCTTTACATAGGCTTCCCCCCGAAATGATGGACATCAACGAGATTCGCGAATACCTGCCTCACCGTTACCCGTTCCTGCTGGTGGACCGGGTCGTGGATCTGGATGTGGAAGGCAAGCGCATTCGCGCCTACAAGAATGTCAGCATCAACGAACCTTTCTTCAACGGTCACTTCCCTGCGCATCCAATCATGCCGGGCGTTCTGATCATCGAAGCGATGGCTCAGGCTGCCGGGATCCTTGGTTTCAAAATGCTCGACGTGAAGCCGGCCGATGGCACGCTTTACTACTTCGTCGGTTCCGACAAGCTGCGTTTCCGCCAGCCTGTGCTGCCGGGTGATCAGTTGATCCTCGAAGCCAAGTTCCTGAGCTGCAAGCGTCAGATCTGGAAATTCGAATGCCAGGCTTCGGTCGACGGCAAGCCGGTCTGCTCGGCTGAAATCATCTGTGCGGAACGCAAACTATGAGTTTGATTGACCCTCGCGCAATCATCGATCCGACGGCTGTTCTGGCCGACGGTGTCGAGGTCGGCCCTTGGTCGATCGTCGGCGCAGGTGTGGAAATCGGCGAGGGGACAGTGATCGGGCCGCACGTGATTCTCAAAGGCCCGACCCGAATCGGCAAGCACAACCGCATCTACCAGTTTTCTTCGGTAGGTGAGGACACGCCTGATCTGAAATACAAAGGCGAAGAAACCCGTCTGGTGATCGGTGACCACAACGTCATCCGCGAAGGCGTGACGATTCACCGTGGGACCATTCAGGATCGTTCGGAAACCACCCTGGGCGATCACAACCTGATCATGGCCTATGCACATATCGGTCACGACAGCGTCATCGGCAACCATTGCATTCTGGTCAACAACACAGCGCTGGCTGGCCACGTGCACGTTGAAGACTGGGCAATCCTGTCCGGATTTACCCTGGTCCACCAGTATTGCCACATTGGCGCCCACAGCTTTTCCGGCATGGGCACGGCCATCGGCAAGGACGTTCCAGCGTATGTCACGGTATTCGGCAACCCGGCCGAAGCTCGCAGCATGAACTTCGAAGGCATGCGTCGTCGCGGTTTCAGCGAAGACGCAATCCATGCGCTGCGTCGAGCCTACAAGGTGGTTTACCGCCAGGGACTGACGGTTGAACAGGCGCTCGCCGAACTGGCCGAGCCTTCGATCCAGTTCCCGGAAGTCGCGGTGTTCCGAGACTCCATCCAGTCGTCTACCCGCGGCATCACCCGCTAACCATGGCCAATCTGCGTATTGCGCTGGTAGCGGGTGAGGCTTCCGGTGACATTCTTGGCGCGGGTCTGATGCGTGCGCTCAAGGCTCGTCACCCGGCGGTCGAGTTCATCGGTGTGGGTGGTCCACTGATGCAGGCCGAAGGCCTGACCTCGTATTTCCCGATGGAACGCCTTTCGGTGATGGGGTTGGTGGAAGTCCTGGGTCGGTTGCGCGAGTTGCTGGCACGTCGCAAGAAGCTGGTCGCCGACTTGATCGCTGCGAAGCCGGACGTGTTCATCGGTATCGATGCGCCGGACTTCAACCTCAATATCGAACTCAAATTGCGTCAGGCCGGGATCAAGACCGTGCACTACGTCAGCCCGTCGGTATGGGCCTGGCGACAGAAGCGGGTGCTGAAGATTCGCGAAGGCTGCGATCTGATGCTCACGCTGTTTCCGTTTGAGGCCAAATTCTACGAAGAGAAGGGCGTGCCGGTGCGGTTCGTCGGGCACACCTTGGCCGATGCCATTCCGCTCGAAGCCGACCGCGCTGCTGCGCGGGCCGAGCTTGGCTTGCCTGACGGGCCGTTGGTTGCCCTGATGCCCGGCAGTCGTGGCGGCGAAGTGGGGCGTCTTGGTGCGTTGTTTCTGGACACGGCACAACGCCTGAGGGCGCTGCGTCCGGGCGTGCGATTCGTCGTACCTTGCGCCAACCCCCAACGCCGGGCGCAGCTTGAAGAGCTGTTGGCTGGCCGCGATCTGCCACTGACCTTGCTCGACGGCAAGTCGCATCTGGCCCTGGCCGCCTGCGATGCGGTATTGATCGCTTCCGGAACCGCGACCCTTGAAGCCTTGCTGTACAAGCGGCCGATGGTGGTGGCTTACCGCTTGGCACCGCTGACGTTCTGGATTCTCAAGCGCATGGTGAAAAGCCCCTACGTTTCCCTGCCGAACCTGCTGGCCCAGCGTTTGCTGGTGCCCGAGCTGCTGCAGGACGACGCGACCGTCGAAGCCCTGGCCCAGACCTTGTCGCCGCTGATCGAGGATGGCGAAGAGCAGACCCGTGGTTTCGATGAGATTCACCGGACCCTTCGTCTGGATGCCTCCAACCAGGCGGCGGATGCCGTGCTCAAACTGATCGGCGAAGTACAATGAGTAAGAAAAGCATGCAGATGGGGCTGGATTTCTCCTTGGTCGCGGAAGCTGAAGAACTGGTAGCCGGTGTCGACGAAGTCGGCCGAGGCCCGCTCTGTGGTGCGGTGGTCACGGCTGCCGTGATTCTCGATCCGAATCGGCCGATCCTCGGCCTGAACGACTCGAAGAAACTCACCGAAGCCCGGCGCGAGAAGCTTTACGATGAGATCTGCGAAAAAGCCTTGAGCTGGTGCATCGCTCGCGCTGAAGTCGAAGAAATCGATGAACTGAATATTCTGCACGCCACCATGCTGGCCATGCAGCGTGCCGTCGCCGGGCTGCATATCCAGCCGAAACTGGCGATGATCGATGGCAACCGCTGCCCGAAACTGCCGATGCGCGCCGAAGCGGTGGTACAGGGTGACGGCAAGGTGCCGGCCATCGCGGCAGCGTCGATTCTGGCCAAGGTCAGCCGCGACCGGGAAATGAGTGCATTCGAGTTGATCTATCCGGGTTATGGCATCGGCGGCCACAAAGGCTACCCGACACCCGTTCATCTGGAAGCGCTGGCACGCTTGGGGCCTACGCCTATTCACCGGCGTTCGTTCGCTCCGGTGCGTATGGCGTATGAGGCGTTGGAAATCGTCATAGAGAGCTAGTCGCAAGGCTGATTTTTTTTACCAAGGCCCGGTACAATCCGGGCCTTGTTGTTTTCATGTTCATAGACAGGATCACTATGCCGGCTTCATTCGTTCACCTACGCCTGCACACTGAATACTCCCTGGTCGACGGTCTGGTGCGGATCAAACCGCTGGTCAAGACCCTGGTCGGCATGAACATGCCCGCCGTTGCGGTCACCGACCAGAACAACATGTGTTCCCTGGTCAAATTCTATAAAAACGCCATGGGTGCCGGGATCAAGCCGATCTGCGGCGCCGACCTGTGGCTGTCGAACAAGGATCCGGACAACGCTCTGAGCCGGATCAGCCTGCTGGTGATGAACGCCGTGGGCTATCGCAACCTGACCGAGTTGATCTCCCGTGGCTTTATCGAGGGACAGCGCAATGGCTCGGTCATTGTCGAGCGCGAGTGGGTAGCCGAGGCCAGCGAAGGCCTGATCATGCTGTCGGCGGCCAAGGAAGGCGAAATCGGCCAGGCCATGCTCAGTGGCAACCCCGACGAAGCTGAAGCCCTGGCGCGGGAGTGGATGGCGGTATTCCCGGATCGCTTCTATCTGGAAATCCAGCGCACCAATCGGCCGAATGACGAAGAGCAACTGCACGGCGCCGTCGCCCTGGCCGAGAAGATCGGTGCGCCACTAGTGGCGACCAACGATGTGCGCTTTATCAAGCAGGAAGACTTCGCTGCCCACGAAACCCGCGTCTGTATCGGTGAGGGCCGCGCCCTGGACGATCCGCGGCGCTCGAAGAACTACAGCGATCAGCAATACCTCAAAAGCGCCGAGGAAATGGCCGAGCTGTTCAGCGACCTTCCCGAAGCGCTGGAAAACACCGTCGAGATCGCCAAGCGCTGCAATATCGAAGTGAAGCTGGGCACGCACTTCCTGCCCAACTTCCCGATCCCCGATGGCATGACCATCGATGAGTATTTTCGCAAGGTGTCCTTCGATGGTCTGGAGGAACGGCTCGCCGTCCTGCTGCCCAAGGACACCACCGAAGACTACGAAGCCAAGCGCCAGGTCTATGTCGATCGGCTGAATTTCGAGCTGGATATCATCATCCAGATGGGGTTCCCCGGTTACTTCCTGATCGTGATGGACTTTATCCAGTGGGCCAAGAACAACGGCGTGCCGGTAGGGCCTGGGCGGGGGTCGGGTGCCGGGTCGCTGGTGGCCTACGTACAGAAGATCACCGACCTCGACCCACTGGAATATGACCTGCTGTTCGAACGTTTCCTTAACCCGGAACGGGTTTCCATGCCCGACTTCGACGTCGACTTCTGCATGGACGGTCGCGACCGGGTGATCGACTACGTGGCCGAGAAGTACGGCCGCAACGCGGTAAGCCAGATCATCACCTTCGGTTCCATGGCGGCAAAAGCTGTGGTCCGCGACGTGGCGCGGGTGCAGGGCAAGTCCTATGGCCTGGCGGATCGTCTGTCGAAGATGATTCCGTTCGAAGTCGGCATGACCCTGGAAAAAGCCTACGAACAGGAAGAAATCCTGCGCGACTTCATCAAGGTCGATGAAGAAGCGGCGGAAATCTGGGAAATGGCGCGCAAGCTCGAAGGCGTTGTGCGTAACGTCGGCAAGCACGCCGGTGGTGTGGTAATCGCGCCGACCAAACTGACCGACTTTTCGCCGATCTATTGCGACGAGGCCGGTGACGGCCTGGTAACCCAGTTCGACAAGGACGACGTGGAAGCCGCCGGCCTGGTGAAGTTCGACTTCCTCGGCCTGCGGACCCTGACGATCATCGACTGGGCGTTGAAAACCATCAACCGCGACCGCGCCAAGGTCAACGAACCGCCGCTGGATATCGCGTTCATCCCGCTGGACGACAAGCCGACCTACACGCTGCTGCAAAAAGCCGAAACCACGGCCGTGTTCCAGCTTGAATCGCGCGGCATGAAAGAGCTGATCAAAAAGCTCAAGCCCGACTGCCTGGAAGACTTGATTGCACTGGTAGCGTTGTTCCGTCCTGGCCCGCTGCAATCGGGCATGGTGGACGACTTCATCAACCGTAAACACGGTCGCGCCGAACTGGCGTACCCGCACTCGGACTACCAGTACGAAGGCCTGAAGCCGGTATTGGCGCCGACTTACGGCATCATCCTGTATCAGGAACAGGTGATGCAGATCGCCCAGGTCATGGCCGGCTACACCCTCGGCGGCGCGGACATGCTGCGTCGAGCCATGGGTAAGAAAAAGCCCGAGGAAATGGCCAAGCAGCGTGGCGGCTTCATTGAAGGTTGTGCGACCAACAACATCGATGCGGACCTCGCCGGTAACATTTTCGACCTGGTAGAAAAATTCGCCGGTTACGGCTTCAACAAATCCCACTCCGCCGCCTACGGCCTGGTGTCGTACCAGACCGCGTGGCTGAAAGCGCATTACCCGGCGCCATTCATGGCCGCGGTACTTTCGGCGGACATGCACAACACCGACAAGGTCGTGACCTTGATCGAAGAAGTGCGCACGATGAAGCTGCGCCTCGATGCGCCGGATGTGAACACCTCGGAGTTCAAGTTCACGGTGAACGACGAAGGCCGGATCATTTACGGTCTCGGCGCGATCAAGGGTGTGGGTGAAGGCCCGGTGGAGGCGATTACCGAAGCGCGTCAGCACGGCCCGTTCAAGGACCTGTTCGACTTCTGCGCCCGGGTTGACCTCAAGCGCATCAACAAGCGTACCCTCGACGGCTTGATTCGCAGCGGTGCGCTGGATCGTCTTGGCCCGTATTTCCATGATGAACAGAAAGCCTATCAGGCCAATATCGACCGCAATCGAGCGGTGCTGTTGACGGCCATGGAAGAAGCGATCAAGGCCGCCGAGCAAACCGCACGCACTCAGGACAGCGGTCACTCCGACCTGTTTGGCGGTCTGTTTGTCGAGGCAGACGCTGACGTCTACGCCAACCATCGCAAGGCCAAAGAGCTGACTCTCAAGGAACGCCTGAAAGGGGAGAAAGACACCCTCGGCCTGTACCTGACCGGCCACCCGATCGACGAATACGAAGGTGAAATCCGCCGTTTCGCCCGCCAGCGCATCATCGATCTGAAGCCGGCGCGCGACACCCAGACCGTCGCCGGGATGATCATCGCCTTGCGGGTGATGAAAAACAAAAAGGGCGACAAGATGGGCTTCATCACCCTCGACGACCGCTCTGGCCGGATTGAAGCCTCGCTGTTTTCCGAGGCGTTCCATGCTGCACAGTCGCTGTTGCAGACCGACGCGATGGTGGTGGTCGAAGGCGAGGTCAGTAACGACGACTTCTCCGGTGGCCTGAAGCTGCGGGTCAAGCGGGTGATGAGCATGGAAGATGCGCGCACCAACCTGGCCGAGAGCCTGCGTTTGAAACTGCACGCCAAGGATCTCAAGGGCGATCAGCTACGCTGGCTGGGTGAGCTGCTCAAACGTCACCGCGGCGCGTGCCCGATCACCATGGACTACACCAGTCCCGATGCGAAGGCCTTGCTGCAGTTCGGCGAAGGCTGGCGAATTGATCCGGCGGATGCGTTGATTCAAGCCCTGCGTGACCAGTTCGGGCGAGACAACGTCTTCCTCCAATACCGTTGACCGGCAGGTAATATCAGAACGCCTGCCCGCAACCTGAATTTTTAATCTCGACCTCAGCGCGCCTCTCCCTTAAGGTAGGGCGCGAATAGACAACCGGCCGGCCCAAGATCACTTGGGACTCGACCCAAGACGGACGCCTATGAACCCGAATTTTCTAGATTTCGAACAGCCGATCGCCGACCTGCAAGCCAAGATCGAAGAGTTGCGCTTGGTCGGTAATGACAATTCGCTGAATATCGGCGATGAGATCTCCCGCCTGCAGGACAAGAGCAAGACGCTGACCGAAGATATCTTTGGCAAGCTGACCAGCTGGCAGATCGCTCGTCTGGCGCGTCACCCGAAACGTCCTTACACCCTGGACTACATCGAACACATCTTCACCGAGTTCGACGAGTTGCACGGTGACCGCCACTTCTCCGACGACGCTGCCATCGTCGGCGGTATCGCTCGTCTGGACGACCAGCCGGTGATGATCATCGGCCACCAGAAAGGCCGTGAAGTGCGCGAGAAGGTTCGCCGCAACTTCGGTATGCCGCGTCCGGAAGGCTACCGCAAGGCTTGCCGCCTGATGGAGATGGCCGAACGCTTCAAGATGCCGATCCTGACCTTCATCGACACCCCGGGTGCCTACCCGGGCATCGACGCGGAAGAGCGCAACCAGAGCGAAGCGATCGCCTGGAACCTGCGCGTCATGGCACGCCTGAAAACCCCGATCATCGCCACTGTAATCGGTGAAGGTGGTTCCGGTGGCGCTCTGGCCATCGGCGTGTGCGATCAACTGAACATGCTGCAGTACTCGACCTACGCAGTGATCTCGCCGGAAGGTTGCGCTTCGATTCTGTGGAAAACCGCCGAGAAAGCGCCGGATGCCGCCGAAGCGATGGGTATCACCGCCGAGCGTCTCAAAGGCCTGGGCATCGTCGACAAGGTGATTGGCGAACCTCTGGGTGGCGCCCACCGTGATCCGGCCGCTGCGGCTGCTTCGATCCGTGCCGAGCTGAGCTCGCAACTGGCAATGCTCAAGAAGCTTGATCACAAGGCGCTGCTCGACCGTCGTTACGAGCGCCTGATGAGCTACGGTCTGTAATCAGATCACGCTGTACCCATGTGGGAGCGAGCCTGCTCGCGATAAGGGTTTAACATTCAACAAATCTGTTGGCTGTTCTACCGCTATCGCGAGCAGGCTCGCTCCCACATTTGATTTGTGCAAAGGGACATATATGGATCGGCCCGGAATTGATTTGCCTTCCAGACTCTTGCTGAATCTGAAGCCCTGGCGCAACGCCTCCGCTTGGCGCATCGCCTTCTCTGGTGGTCTCGACTCCACCGTTTTGTTGCACCTTCTCGTACACCTCGCAAAAACCGAATCCCTGCCGGCGCTAAGCGCCATTCATGTTCATCACGGCCTTCAAGCTGTGGCTGATGCGTGGCCGGAGCATTGTCGGTCGGTTTGTGATGCCTTGGGTGTGCCACTACACGTCGTGCACGTACAGGTGCAACCCGGCGCCAGCCTGGAGCGTGCGGCCCGGGAGGCGCGCTATGCCGCCTTCAACCAGATCACTCAAGCCAATGAAATACTGCTGACCGCGCAACACCGCGATGATCAGGCGGAAACCCTGTTGTTCCGGTTGTTGCGTGGGGCAGGGGTGAGAGGATTGTCGGGAATGCCGCGCCAGCGTGTATTGGGGAAAGGCCATCTACTGCGGCCATTGCTCGATGTCACGAGGGCCGAGCTGGAAGCCTATGCCAGCGAAAACCATTTGAGCTGGATCGAGGATCCTTCCAATCAGGATCGGCAGTACTCGCGCAACTACCTGCGCCATCAGGTGTTCCCGGTGCTATCGGAGCGCTGGCCGCAAGCGATGGCGACCATGGCCCGCAGCGCCGGGCATCTGAGTGAGGCGCAGGGGTTACTCGATGATCTTGCGCAAATCGACTTGAGCCAGGCGAGTACGCCAAGTGATTTCGATTGGCTGGGCTTGCCGTCCCTGGAGCTGGCAGCGCTGGAAAAACTATCTGCTGCCCGGCAACGCAACGCGCTCAGTCACTGGCTGGAACCGCGAACAAGGCTGCCCGACAGTGACCATTGGTCGGGTTGGGACAATTTGCGTGATGCAGCGCACGATGCCCGACCGATCTGGCGCCTGGCGGATGGCGAATTGCATCGGGCGGGTGGGCGCTTGTGGTGGTTGTCGGGCATCTGGTTGAGGCCGGTGCCCGATGCCGGAAACTGGCCTGACCCCGCGCTGCCGTTGGCATTGCCCGGCAACGGCGTGCTCACGCTGAAGGGGCAATTGCCCGATGGCCCTTTGCAGATCCGCTATCGTGAAGGTGGCGAAATCATGGAATTGCCGCACCGCGGTCATCGCGATCTCAAGCGTTTGTTCAATGAGCGGGGTGTGCCGCAGTTCGTGCGCGGCAGATTGCCGCTGCTGTTCAAGGGCACGCAATTGCTGGCGGTGGCGAACCTTCAGGGCCTGGAAGGTGGCAAGGCAGGAGAATGGAAATTGCATTGGCAGCCGCCGATCGAAGATCAAGGTTTGAGCTGAAAGGGGCTTTCCGGTAGACTACGCTCCCTTCTTGATACAACTTCTGTGGATTCGCCTGAATTGCAGGAGTTGCCGATTACCAAGCAGTCTTTGCTGGGCGATTCCAAAAAATGTGTAGCGAGCAACGTACCGGTGTTTCATCTTCCGGTCTGTCCCAACGCGGCGGTTTTTTTGAAAGGTGCACTGTGATTAATGCAGGTGATCGGGGGCTTCGGCCTTCCTTCGCTTTCCCCGGCGGCTCGGACCGCTTTAACGCAGACTTCTAGGGTTTTTCATGACGCGCTACATATTCGTCACGGGCGGTGTTGTTTCTTCATTGGGGAAAGGCATTGCATCGGCATCATTGGCGGCCATCCTGGAGGCGCGGGGACTTAAGGTCACCATGCTGAAGCTGGACCCGTACATCAACGTCGACCCGGGCACCATGAGCCCGTTCCAGCACGGTGAAGTGTTCGTCACCCACGACGGCGCCGAGACCGACCTGGACCTGGGCCACTACGAGCGGTTCATCCGCACGACCATGACCCAGAACAACAACTTCACCACTGGCCGTGTCTACGAGCATGTGCTGCGCAAAGAGCGCCGTGGTGACTACCTGGGTGCAACCATCCAGGTGATTCCGCACATCACCGACGAAATCAAGCGCCGCATCATCAAGGGTGCAGGCGATGCCGACGTGGCAATGGTCGAGATCGGTGGCACCGTGGGTGACATCGAATCCCAACCGTTCCTCGAAGCCATCCGCCAGTTGCGTTTCGAAGTCGGCGCCAAGCGCGCGATGCTGATGCACCTGACACTGGTGCCGTACATCGCCACTGCCGGCGAAACCAAGACCAAGCCAACCCAGCACTCGGTCAAGGAACTGCGCTCCATCGGCCTGCAGCCTGACGTGCTGGTCTGCCGCTCCGATCACCCGATCGATGTCTCTTCCCGTCGCAAGATCGCGCAATTCACCAACGTTGAAGAACGTGCGGTGATCGCGCTGGAAGACGCCGACACCATCTACAAGATCCCGGGCATCCTGCACTCCCAGGGCCTGGACGATTTCGTCGTCGAGCGTTTCGGTCTGCAATGCGGCGGTGCCGATCTGTCCGAGTGGGAAGCCGTGGTCGACGCCAAGCTCAACCCTGAGCACGAAGTCACCATCGCCATGGTCGGCAAGTACATGGAGCTGCTCGATGCCTACAAGTCGCTGATCGAAGCGATGAGTCACGCCGGTATCAGCAACCGTACCAAGGTCAACCTGCGCTACATCGATTCCGAAGACATCGAAAACCAGGGCACCGCGCTGCTCGAAGGCGTCGACGCCATCCTGGTTCCGGGCGGCTTCGGCCTGCGTGGCGTGGAAGGCAAGATCACTGCCGTTCAATACGCTCGTGAAAACAAGGTTCCGTACCTGGGCATCTGCCTGGGCATGCAAGTGGCGGTGATCGAGTTCGCTCGTAACGTCATGGGCTGGAAAGACGCCAACTCCACCGAGTTCGATCGTGCAAGCGGTCACCCGGTCGTGGGTCTGATCACCGAGTGGGAAGACGCCACTGGCGCCGTCGAAACCCGTACCGAAGCTTCCGACCTGGGCGGCACCATGCGCCTCGGCGCGCAGGATTGCCTGCTGGAGCCGGGTTCGCTGGTTCACGGTTGCTACGGCAAGGACGTGATCGTCGAACGTCATCGTCATCGCTATGAAGTGAACAACAACCTGCTGCCGCAAATCATCGAAGCCGGCCTGAAAATCTCCGGTCGTTCCGGTGATGGCGCGCTGGTTGAAGTGGTTGAAGCACCGGATCATCCATGGTTCGTGGCTTGCCAGTTCCACCCGGAGTTCACCTCGACACCACGCGACGGTCACCCGTTGTTCAGCGGTTTCGTCAAGGCAGCGTTGGCTCAACACCAGAAGAAGGCGTAAACCGATGGCGCAGAAGATCATCCGCGTAGGCGATATCGAGATTGCCAACGACAAGCCAATGGTGCTTTTTGGTGGCATGAACGTGCTGGAAAGCCGCGACATGGCGATGCAGGTCTGTGAAGAGTACGTAAAGGTTACCCAGAAACTGGGTATCCCTTACGTGTTCAAGGCCAGCTTCGACAAGGCCAACCGTTCCTCCGTGACCTCTTACCGTGGCCCCGGCCTGGAAGAGGGCATGCGGATTTTCCAGGACATCAAGCAAGCCTTCGGCGTGCCGATCATCACCGACGTCCACGAGCCTGAGCAGGCCGCGGTCGTCGCTGAAGTCTGCGACATCATCCAGTTGCCGGCCTTCCTGTCGCGCCAGACCGACCTGGTGGTCGCAATGGCCAAAACGGGCGCCGTGATCAATATCAAGAAAGCCCAATTCCTCGCGCCACAGGAAATGAAACATATCCTGAACAAGTGCGTCGAAGCCGGTAACGATCAGTTGATCCTCTGCGAGCGTGGTTCGAGCTTCGGCTACAACAACCTGGTCGTCGACATGCTCGGCTTCGGCATCATGAAGCAGTTCGAGTACCCGGTGTTCTTCGACGTGACCCACGCGCTGCAAATGCCTGGTGGTCGCGCCGACTCCGCCGGCGGCCGTCGTGCCCAGGTCCTCGACCTGGCGAAAGCCGGCATGAGCCAGTCCCTGGCCGGCCTGTTCCTGGAAGCCCACCCGGACCCGGACAACGCCAAATGCGACGGCCCTTGTGCCTTGCGCCTGGACAAACTGGAGCCATTCCTGGCCCAGCTCAAAGCTCTGGACGAACTGGTTAAGAGTTTTCCGACGGTAGAAACCGCGTAATCCTCATTTCTCCGGTAAAGTACCGCACGAATTAACGCTCAGGCCCTCGGGC
The DNA here is from genome assembly GCF_004307635.1 of Pseudomonas sp. Sample_22. Classification (NCBI taxonomy): domain Bacteria; kingdom Pseudomonadati; phylum Pseudomonadota; class Gammaproteobacteria; order Pseudomonadales; family Pseudomonadaceae; genus Pseudomonas; species Pseudomonas sp. Sample_22. The sequence goes on along the minus strand of NZ_RCNY01000096.1, from coordinate 38,117 downwards.
CTGAGCCTTATCGTCCGCAAGACTGCCCGCTGCACATCGCTTGCCGACGGTAAAAGATTTCCTCTAGCTGCGTCGTTTTCGTCAACTTTGGAGTGTTTACAACAATGGCTAAAATCGTCGACATCAAAGGTCGTGAAGTTCTCGACTCCCGTGGCAATCCCACCGTGGAAGCGGATGTGCTTCTCGATAACGGCATCATCGGCAGCGCTTGCGCGCCGTCCGGTGCTTCCACTGGCTCGCGTGAAGCGCTCGAGCTGCGTGATGGCGACAAGAGCCGTTACCTGGGCAAGGGCGTTCTCAAAGCCGTAGCCAACATCAACGGTCCGATCAAGGACCTGTTGAAAGGCATGGACCCAAGTGACCAGAAAGCCCTCGACCTGGCGATGATCAAGCTCGACGGTACTGAAAACAAGGCCACCCTGGGCGCCAACGCGATCCTCGCCGTTTCCCTGGCTGCGGCCAAGGCGGCAGCACAGGACCAGGACCTGCCGTTGTACGCCCACATCGCCAACCTGAACGGCACCCCGGGTGTCTACTCGATGCCGGTTCCGATGATGAACATCATCAACGGTGGCGAGCACGCCGATAACAACGTCGACATCCAGGAATTCATGGTTCAGCCGGTTGGCGCCAAGTCTTTCTCGGAAGGTCTGCGTATGGGCACCGAGATTTTCCACCACCTCAAAGCCGTACTGAAGGCCCGTGGCCTGAGCACTGCCGTCGGTGACGAAGGTGGTTTTGCACCGAACCTGGCTTCCAACGAAGACGCACTGAAAGTGATCTCCGAAGCTGTGGCCAACGCCGGCTACAAACTCGGCACCGACGTGACCCTGGCCCTGGACTGCGCGGCCAGCGAATTCTACGAAGACGGCAAGTACAACCTGTCCGGCGAAGGCCAGGTGTTCACCGCTGAAGGTTTCGCCGACTACCTCAAAGGCCTGACCGAGCGTTACCCGATCATCTCCATCGAAGATGGCCTGGACGAGTCCGACTGGGCTGGCTGGAAAATCCTCACCGACAAGATCGGCGAGAAGACCCAACTGGTAGGCGACGACCTGTTCGTGACCAATACCAAGATCCTGAAAGAAGGCATCGATAAAAAGATCGCCAACTCGATCCTGATCAAGTTCAACCAGATCGGCACCCTGACTGAAACCCTGGAAGCCATCCAGATGGCCAAGGCCGCCGGTTACACCGCCGTGATCTCGCACCGCTCGGGCGAAACCGAGGATTCGACCATTGCCGACCTGGCCGTGGGCACCTCGGCTGGCCAGATCAAGACCGGTTCCCTGTGCCGCTCCGACCGCGTGTCCAAGTACAACCAACTGCTGCGTATCGAAGAGCAGTTGAACGGCAAAGCCAAGTACAACGGCCGCAGCGAATTCCGCGGCTAAGTCGTACGGGTAAAAAAAGTCAGCGGATTGTGTCGGAAAAATCGCTACGGCGTGGTTTTTGCCACTAATCTGATGCCTTATCAGCACAAGCCTGGGTTTTCCAGGCTTCGTGCTATCAGTAGCTTCATGTTGTGGTGTGGCTGTCTTTTTTCACTGGATACCTGATATTCGATGCGCAGTCCCAATTGGTTGTTCCTCGTCTTGCTCCTGTTGCTGGCTGGCCTGCAGTACCGCCTGTGGGTGGGTAATGGCAGTCTGGCGCAAGTGGCCGAGCTGAAGCAGCAGATCGCGGATCAGCAAGCTGAGAATCAGGTGTTGCTTGAGCGCAATCGGGTGATGGACGCTGAAGTCAGCGAATTGAAAAAAGGCATGGAGACCGTTGAAGAGCGGGCTCGTCACGAGTTGGGCATGGTCAAGGACGGTGAAACCCTTTACCAGTTGGCCCAATGAACCCGACGTTACCGGCCTTCTGGGCCGTGATTCCTGCCGCGGGCATCGGTGCCCGTATGGCCGCGGACCGTCCCAAGCAATACTTGCAACTGGGCGGGCGCACAATTCTCGAACACAGCCTCGGCTGTTTCCTCGATCATCCATGCCTCAAAGGCCTGGTGGTCAGTCTTGCTGTCGATGATCCTTATTGGCCTAACCTGGCTTGTGCTGGCGATGCGCGTATAACGCGGGTCGAGGGCGGCGCCGAGCGTTCCGGTTCGGTACTCAATGCCCTGCTGCATCTGCATGCACAAGGTGCCGATGACGAAGATTGGGTGTTGGTTCACGATGCGGCGCGACCGAATCTCAGCCGTGACGATCTCGACAAATTGCTGGCAGAACTGGCTGACGATCCGGTAGGCGGGTTGCTGGCGGTTCCAGCGCGGGACACGCTCAAACGGGTCGATAAACACGGACGTGTCGTCGAAACCGTGGACCGCAGCGTGATCTGGCAAGCGTACACGCCGCAGATGTTTCGACTTGGTGCGTTGCATCGGGCGTTGGCAGACAGTCTGGTGGCGGATGCTGCGATCACTGATGAAGCGTCGGCTATGGAGTGGGCTGGTTCATCGCCACGCCTTGTCGAAGGGCGTTCCGACAATCTCAAGGTCACACGTCCCGAAGATCTTGAATGGTTGAGACAGCGCTGGGCCAATCGTCACTGATTGACTTGAATTCAGTATTGCCCCAATCGCCGGCAAGCCGGTCTCACTCCTACAAGGTTCATTGGTTTACACAAGATTTGTGTGTCTTCCCCGTCCACTGTAGGAGTGAGCCTGCTCGCGATTGCGGTAGTCCAGGCCCCCGATCTCTTGCTGGCACGCAGTTGAGCGTCTAGCTTCGGTACTCCGGCCTTTCAGCCAACCCTTCCTTCAAATAATCCACCAACTTGCGCACTTTCGGCGACAGATGCCGCTGCTGTGGATAAAGCGCCCACACTGCTGTGTTTGGCGGTTGATGCGCCTCTAGCAGAGAAATCAACGCACCGCTTTTCAGATGCTCCAGCACGTAGTAATCCGGCAACTGACACAACCCGACGCCTTGTAGCGCAGCATCCAATACCGCTTGCCCACTGTTGCAGCGCCAGTTTCCCTGCACCCGTTGCGAATATTCCCGCCCGTTCTGTTCCAGCTGCCACAGGTCAGAGCTGCCGATGAGGCAGTTGTGACGGCTCAGTTCCGACAAGCTGTGTGGGCGGCCGTACCGTTCAAGGTAGGACGGTGCGGCGCAGAGAAACATTCGCCGTGGTGCGAGGCGGGTGGCGACCAGTCTTGAGTCCTGCAAGCGTCCGAGGCGGATCGCCAGGTCGAGGCCTTCATGCACCAAATCGAGTTGGCGATTGCTCAATTCGATGTCAATCCGCAGTTGCGGATAAAGCCCCATGAAACGGGTAACCAGCGGCACGATAAAGCGTTCGCCGTAAGCCACCGCGCAGGTCATGCGCAACATGCCTTTGGGTTCGCTGGTCAGATCGCTGACCGCGCGCAACGCTTCTTCGCGTCCATCCTGCAGGCGTTGGCAATGTTGCAGAAAAGTCTGTCCGGCTTCGGTCAGTGTCACCCGCCGTGTACTGCGGTAAAGCAGTCGGGTTTGCACGCGCTCTTCAAGGCGTACGATCTGTCGACTGATGTGTGAGGAAGAAACGCCCAATCTCTCGGCGGCAGCGGTGAACTGGCTGCATTCAGCGACGGCGACGAATTCGTCGATGCCTTCCCAGCGGTTGTCGGACATCAAAGATTATCCCTGCATGGCAATAATGTTTTGCATTTGTTCTGATTATTCACCGTAAGGCGCTGTATTACACTCCTTGTCTCGTTTTTATTCACTGGAGCATCACCATGATCAAGTCGCGCGCTGCCGTTGCCTTCGAGGCCAAGAAACCTCTGGAGATCGTTGAGGTCGATGTCGCCATGCCCAAAGCCGGTGAAGTCTTGCTGCGCGTGGTGGCCTCGGGTGTCTGCCATACCGACGCCTACACGTTGTCGGGCGCTGATCCGGAAGGCATCTTTCCGTCGATTCTGGGTCACGAAGGCGGGGCGATTGTCGAAGCGATCGGCGAAGGTGTGACTTCCGTGGCGGTCGGCGACCATGTCATTCCGCTGTACACCCCGGAATGCCGCCAGTGCAAATTCTGCCTGTCGGGCAAGACCAACCTGTGTCAGGCGATTCGCGCAACCCAGGGCAAAGGCCTGATGCCTGACGGCACTTCGCGTTTTTCCTACAAGGGCGAAACGATTTTCCACTACATGGGCACCTCGACGTTTTCCGAGTACACCGTGCTGCCGGAAATCTCCGTCGCCAAAATTGCCAAGGAAGCGCCGCTGGAGAAAGTTTGCCTGCTGGGCTGCGGTGTCACCACCGGTATTGGTGCGGTGCTCAACACTGCCAAGGTGAAACCCGGTGATACCGTGGCCATTTTCGGCCTTGGCGGCATCGGTCTTTCTGCCATCATCGGTGCGGTGAAAGCCAAGGCTGGTCGGATCATTGCCATCGACATCAACCCGGCCAAATTCGAGATCGCCAAACAGCTGGGTGCAACCGATTGTGTAAACCCGAAAGACTTCGACCGTCCGATCCAGGAAGTCATCGTCGACATGACCGATGGCGGCGTCGACTTCTCGTTCGAGTGCATCGGCAATGTGCAACTGATGCGTGCTGCGCTTGAATGCTGCCACAAGGGTTGGGGCGAGTCGGTGATCATCGGTGTGGCCGGTGCCGGTCAGGAAATCGCCACCCGTCCGTTCCAATTGGTCACCGGCCGCGTCTGGCGCGGTTCGGCGTTCGGTGGCGTACGTGGCCGTACCGAGTTGCCAAGCTACGTGGAAATGGCTGAGACCGGCGAGATCCCGCTGGATACTTTCATCACCCACACCATGGGCCTGGAAGATATCAACAAGGCTTTCGACCTGATGCATGAAGGAAAAAGCATCCGCTCTGTCATCCATTTCTGAGGTCTGCCATGAGCCTTGAAAATATCTCCTGCCAGAAAAGTTTTGGCGGCTGGCACAAGCGCTATCGCCACCGCTCCGAAGTGCTCGGCTGTGACATGGTGTTTGCCGTGTACCTGCCGCCGCAAGCGGAGCAGGGTGGCAAGCTGCCGGTGCTGTACTGGCTGTCCGGCCTGACCTGCACTGACGAGAACTTCATGCAAAAGGCCGGCGCCCTGCGCATGGCCGCCGAACTGGGGTTGATCATCGTTGCGCCGGACACCAGTCCTCGCGGTCCCGATGTGCCGGGGGATCCTGATGGCGCGTGGGATTTTGGTCTCGGTGCCGGGTTTTATCTGAATGCCACGCAGGAACCGTGGTCGCGGCACTATCGGATGCATGACTATGTTGTGCAGGAATTGCCCGCTTTGGTTGAGGCGCATTTCCCCGCATCCGAAAAGCGCGGCATCAGCGGTCACTCCATGGGCGGTCACGGTGCGCTGGTATGTGCCTTGCGCAATCCGGGGCGATATCTGTCAGTGTCGGCGTTTTCGCCGATCAACAATCCGATGGACTGCCCGTGGGGGCAGAAGGCCTTTTCCCGTTATCTGGGAGAGGACCGTTCGAAATGGCGCGAATGGGATGCCAGTGCCTTGATTGCCGAGGCTGACGAGAAGCTGCCGCTGCTGGTGGACCAAGGTGATCGCGACGATTTCCTCGCCACTCAGCTCAAGCCGCAAGCCTTGCAACAGGCAGCCAAACTCGCCGGTCATCCACTGACATTGCGCCTGCAGCCCGGTTACGACCACAGCTATTTCTTCATCGCCAGCTTTATCGATGATCACTTGCGGCATCACGCGCATGCTCTAGCAGGTCAATAGCAGGTAGAATCACGCCCTGACAAAAATCGGGGCGTTTTTTTATGCGTATTGGCCACGGCTATGATGTGCACCGTTTCGCTGAAGGCGATTTCATTACTCTGGGCGGCGTGCGCATCGCACACAGCTTCGGGCTGCTCGCTCATTCCGACGGTGACGTCCTGCTGCACGCCTTGAGCGATGCCTTGCTCGGCGCTGCTGCGCTGGGTGATATCGGCAAGCATTTCCCGGACACCGACCCGCAATTCAAGGGTGCCGACAGCCGTGCGCTATTGCGTCATGTCGTCGCACTGATCCACGCCAAAGGCTGGAAGGTTGGCAACGTCGATAACACCATCGTCGCCCAGGCGCCGAAAATGGCTCCGCATATCGAATCGATGCGTGCGCTGATTGCCGCGGATCTTCAAGTTGAGTCGGATCAAGTGAACGTAAAAGCTACCACCACCGAAAAGCTCGGCTTTGTCGGTCGCGAAGAAGGCATCGCCGTGCATTCCGTTGCTTTGTTGCTGCGCGCATGAACGAACTGCAATTGCTTGGCCCGCGCGCCTACGGTGAGCCCCTGGGCACCGCGGTACTGAAAGCCATCGCTGAAGATTTCCAGGTCGACGAAGTCCTTGATATTCCCTTGAGTGGCGACGGCGAACACCTGTGGATCTGGGTGGAAAAGCGCGGTCTGAATACTGAAGAGGCGGCACGACGGATTGCCAAGGCAGCAGGTGTACCTTTGCGCACGGTCAGTTATGCCGGGCTCAAGGATCGCCAGGCGCTGACGCGTCAGTGGTTCAGCGTGCAACTGCCGGGCAAGGCCGATCCGGATCTGTCGGCCGCAGAAAACGACACGCTGAAAATTCTCAAGACCAGCCGGCACAAGCGCAAGCTGCAACGCGGTGCGCACTCGGCCAACGGTTTCACGCTGCGGCTTACCCAGTTCGCCGGTGACAAGGCTGCCATCGAACAGCGCCTGCAACTGATCACCCGGCAGGGCATCCCCAATTATTTCGGTGCGCAGCGCTTCGGGCATGACGGCGGTAACGTGGTTGACGCCCGTGCCTGGGCCGCACGCAAGGCCTTGCCGGAACAACGCAACGTGCGTTCGCGTCTGCTGTCCACGGCCCGCAGTTTTCTGTTCAACCAGGTCTTGGCCGCGCGTGTCGCCGACGGCACCTGGCAGCGTGCACAGGTCGGTGACTTGCTGGCGTTCACCGATAGCCGCAGTTTTTTTCCGGCAGGTGTTGCCGAGTGCAGCGACCCGCGCCTGGCGATTCTTGACTTGCATCCGACAGGGCCGCAGTGGGGCGAAGGTGACTCGCCGGCCACGGGCGTTGTCCATGAACTGGAGCAGGCAATCGCTGCGCGCGAGGCAGATCTTCGCGATTGGTTGATTAACGCCGGTATGAGCCACGAACGTCGCATCCTGCGGCTGCCCATTGGTGGGTTGACGTGGCATTATCCCGAGCCTGACATTCTGCAACTGGAATTCGTCCTGCCGGCCGGATGCTTCGCCACTGTATTGGTGCGCGAGCTTGTTGATCTGGTGCCGGTGGGGCAGACGGACAGCCCATGCGTATTCTGATTTCTAACGACGATGGGGTAACCGCACCCGGTCTCGCCGCGCTTTATGCTGCGCTGGCGGATTACACCGAATGCGTGGTTATCGCCCCGGACCAGGACAAAAGCGGCGCCAGCAGTTCGCTGACGCTCGACCGGCCTTTGCACCCGCAGACGCTGGCCAACGGTTTTATCAGCATCAACGGCACTCCGACCGATTGCGTGCACCTGGGCCTCAACGGCTTGCTGGACCGTGAAGCGGATATGGTGGTTTCCGGAATCAACCTGGGCGCCAACCTGGGTGACGATGTGTTGTATTCCGGCACGGTGGCGGCAGCGTTGGAAGGGCGTTTCCTGGAGCGTCCTGCGTTTGCCTTTTCGTTGGTCTCTCGACAGGTCGATAACCTTCCCACGGCGGCGTATTTTGCGCGCAAGCTGGTCGAGGCCCACGTCGATCTCGACCTTCCACCGCGCACGGTACTGAATGTGAACATTCCCAACTTGCCACTGGAGCACATCCGCGGCATCCAGCTGACCCGCCTCGGGCATCGCGCCCGCGCCGCTGCGCCGATGAAAGTCGTCGACCCGCGCGGCAAGTCCGGTTACTGGATCGCCGCTGCCGGAGATGCCGAAGACGGCGGTCCGGGCACCGATTTCCACGCGGTAATGCAAGGCTACGTGTCCATCACGCCACTGCAACTGGATCGCACCTTCAATGATGCCTTCAGAAGTCTCGATGGCTGGCTGGAGGGGCTGCGCTGATGACTCGCGGACAAGACGATATGCTGCATCGCGGCATAGGCATGACCTCGCAACGGACCCGCGAGCGGCTTATCCAGCGACTTTATGAAGAAGGTGTTTCCAACGCCAAGGTGCTGGAAGTCATCCGTCGTACGCCACGTCACCTGTTCGTCGACGAGGCACTGGCGCACCGGGCCTATGAGGACACGGCGCTGCCGATTGGCCATAACCAGACCATCTCCCAGCCTTACATGGTGGCTCGCATGAGCGAGTTGCTGCTCGAAGCCGGACCTTTGGACAAGGTCATGGAAATCGGCACCGGTTCCGGCTACCAGACAGCGGTACTGTCGCAACTGGTGGAGCGGGTGTTTTCCGTCGAGCGCATCAAGGTGCTGCAGGACCGGGCCAAGGAACGCCTGGTCGAGTTGAACCTGCGCAACGTGGTGTTTCGCTGGGGCGATGGCTGGGAGGGCTGGCCAGCGTTGGCGCCATACAACGGCATCATCGTGACGGCGGTGGCCACCGATGTCCCTCAGGCCTTGCTCGACCAACTGGCACCCGGGGGGCGTCTGGTGATTCCGGTCGGCTCTGGAGAGGTTCAACAATTACTGCTGATCATCAGGGAAGAACAGGGCTTTTCCAGGCGCGTTCTGGGGAATGTACGCTTCGTTCCCTTGCTCAATGGGCCACTGGCCTGAGCATTTGTTTCGATGCGCTGAATTCTCTTCGATTGCCTCTGTCTTACAGCGGCGTCGAATGGTTAAACGGGTTGTTTTGTCGAGCAGCAAACGTGTGCGCAAGCCCAAATCGCTTCAATAAGGGTAAAGCCTGCACGGCCCGTTATACTGGCGACACAGCATGCCGGATCACGGCAAATCACATTTTCAGCCACCACAAAGGGAGCGGCGGGTGAGTCTCACAGTCATTGCGCAGCGTATGGGTACAACGAGCTTTCAGCGCCTGGTGACTGGCCTTGTTTTGAGCACCTTGCTGGCGGGGTGTTCCAGCACCAAATCCAGTGATGTCCGCGTTGTCGATCGCAACAATGCCGCGCCCCAGCGCCCGGCTGTGACAACCGGTCAGTACGTGGTTCGACCAAAAGACACCCTGTTCTCGATCGCCTTCCGCTACGGGTGGGACTACAAGGCTCTGGCGGCACGCAACAACATTCCTGCGCCTTACACCATTCGCCCGGGTCAGACGATTCGCTTTGACGGTCGTACCGGTTCAACGCCGACGGCGGTAGTGAGTTCGACCAGTTCATCGCCGTCGTCCTCGAGTAAAACCACGGTCATTCGGCGTCCGGTTGACGGTTCCACCCCGACCACGACCACGGTTGTACCGTCCGTCGCCAACAAGCCGACACCTGCTCCATTGCCTCCAGCCGGGCCAGCCCCGACCGGCTGGGGATGGCCATCCAATGGCATTTTGATTGGAAAATTCTCTTCAAACGGTAGTTTGAATAAAGGAATTGATATCGCCGGGGATTTGGGACAGCCTGTTTTAGCTGCGTCTGATGGGACGGTGGTATACGCCGGGAGTGGCTTAAGGGGCTACGGCGAATTAGTCATCATCAAACACAGTGAAACCTACGTCAGTGCCTACGGACATAACCGCAGGCTGTTGGTTCGGGAGGGGCAGCAGGTCAAGGTCGGACAGACAATTGCCGAAATGGGGTCCACGGGTACAGACCGGGTGAAACTGCATTTTGAGATTCGCCGCCAGGGTAAACCTGTAGATCCGCTGCAATTCCTGCCACGCCGTTGATCGCTACCAGCCTGTTCCGTCGCGTAGAGGGGACAGGCTCCAGCGTTGCCAAGGATAAAGGCGCCGCTTGAGCTTGAGGTCGAACTCACCAAAGGACTATAACAATGGCTCTCAGTAAAGAAGTGCCGGAGTTTGACATCGACGATGAGGTTCTCCTGATGGAGACCGGCATCGGGACGGATTCGATGTCGAATGATGAAGGGGCGGCTCCACCTTCCGTTCGTGCCAAATCCAAACACTCCGCATCGTTGAAACAACACAAGTACATTGACTACACGCGTGCACTTGATGCCACGCAGCTGTACCTCAATGAAATCGGTTTTTCCCCCCTGTTGTCCCCCGAAGAGGAAGTTCATTTTGCGCGCTTGTCGCAAAGTGGCGATCCGGCCGGGCGCAAACGCATGATTGAAAGTAACTTGCGGCTGGTGGTGAAAATCGCCCGGCGTTATGTCAATCGTGGGTTGTCGCTGCTGGACCTGATCGAAGAGGGCAACCTCGGCCTGATCCGGGCGGTGGAGAAGTTCGACCCTGAACGCGGCTTCCGCTTTTCGACCTATGCGACCTGGTGGATTCGTCAAACCATCGAACGCGCGATCATGAATCAGACCCGGACCATCCGGTTGCCGATCCATGTGGTCAAAGAGCTCAATGTGTACCTGCGGGCTGCACGGGAACTGACGCAAAAACTTGACCATGAACCCTCACCCGAAGAAATCGCCAACCTGCTGGAAAAACCGGTAGCGGAGGTCAAGCGCATGCTGGGTCTCAACGAGCGGGTTTCTTCGGTCGACGTCTCGCTGGGGCCGGATTCGGATAAAACCCTGCTGGACACTCTCACCGATGATCGTCCAACCGATCCATGTGAACTGTTGCAGGATGACGACCTGTCCCAGAGCATCGATCAATGGCTCTCCGAGCTCACCGACAAGCAGCGTGAAGTGGTGGTACGCCGCTTCGGTCTGCGTGGCCACGAGAGCAGCACCCTTGAAGACGTAGGCCTTGAAATCGGCCTGACCCGGGAACGGGTCAGACAGATTCAGGTTGAAGGCCTGAAGCGTCTGCGGGAAATCCTGGAGAAAAACGGCCTTTCCAGTGAGTCGCTGTTCCAATAAGCGCTTCCCGTGCAGATAACCAAAAGCCCCGAATGTTCGGGGCTTTTTGTTATCTGGATATTCGAATTTCAGTGAGAAGAGTAATACCGCAGGTTTGTCGTCTGGTGATGTAAGTCTTTGCTTACTCTTGCGTAAGTGTTCAGTTTTTTTACACCGCGCCAGACAGCCATGATTGTCCTCATGCCTGGTTATCGTGTTGATAATAAATGGATTATTTTTAAGTTGACGGAATATGACAGGGAATTTCAGCGCAGAAGGGCCATTGCTCTTGGCGAGGAACGCTCTAGTATCGGGGTTGTGTCGACGGACAGACACGCCCTTCAAGGACGAGGGGAATGGACATCGCAGGACGCGATTCATCAGGACGATGAAAGGGAACACAGGGAATAAGGAAAAAAATGGGCGGGTCAAACCGCCCCTTTTTTTGCCTGCAGAAAAGCAAAAAGGCCCTTGTGGGGCCTTTTTTGGGAACGCGGGGGTAATCAGCGTTCTAGGTGTTCGAGCTTGCCCGGCTTGCCATCCCAGTCAGCCGAATCCGGCAGCGGATCTTTGCGTTCGGTGATATTTGGCCAGACTTCGGCCAATTCCATGTTCAGCGCAATGAAGTTTTCCATACCGGCAGGCACTTCATCTTCGGAGAAGATGGCCACGGCAGGGCATTCAGGTTCGCACAGTGCGCAGTCGATGCACTCATCCGGGTGAATCACCAGGAAATTCGGGCCTTCGTAAAAGCAGTCCACCGGACAGACTTCTACGCAGTCGGTGTACTTGCACTTGATGCAGTTGTCGGTGACGACGAAGGTCATTTCTAATTTTCTCCTCAGGCGCGGCTTGCTGCGCCCCTTCACGTGGGGGTCGCAAGGTTTGGGAGCGATAGTCTGCAGGCCAGGCTATAGCGTGCAGCATCCCAAACCGCGCGAGATTCTAACAGCTTGCAAGGCTATGCGTTAGATCCGTGTCTTTAGTGTATAGAGCATTTCGAGTGCACGACGTGGCGTCATGTCGTCCAGATCGAGTTTGGCCAGCTCATCCAGCACCGGGTGCGGCAGGCTGGCGAACATGTCGCTCTGCTGCGGCGCGGCCGGTTTGCCTTTGACAGGTTTCGGCGCTTCATGGGGCAGGGCGGTGTCTTCCAGTCGGCTCAGATGCTCGCGGGCGCGGACGATCACTTCGCTGGGCACACCAGCCAACTGTGCCACGGCCAGACCGTAGCTCTGGCTCGCAGGCCCCGGCAGCACGTGGTGCAGGAAGACGATGCGTTCGTTGTGCTCGGTGGCATTGAGGTGCACGTTGGCCACCAGCGGTTGCGCTTCCGGCAGGACGGTCAGCTCGAAGTAGTGGGTGGCGAACAACGTATAGGCACGCAAATGCGCGAGACGCTCGGCGGCGGCCCAGGCCAGGGACAAACCGTCGAAAGTACTGGTGCCGCGTCCGACTTCGTCCATCAGCACCAGGCTGCGCTCGGTGGCGTTATGCAGGATGTTGGCGGTCTCGCTCATTTCGACCATGAAGGTCGAGCGGCCACCGGCCAGGTCATCGCTGGAACCGATCCGGGTGAAGATGCGGTCGACCAGCGACAGTTCGCAACTGGCCGCCGGCACGAAGCTGCCGATATGCGCCAGCAGTACGATCAACGCCGTCTGGCGCATGTAAGTGGATTTACCGCCCATGTTCGGACCGGTGATCACCAGCATGCGCGTGTTGTCGTCGAGGCTCAGATCGTTGGCCACGAACGGTGTGGTCAGAACCTGCTCGACCACCGGATGACGACCCTGGGTGATGCGCATGCACGGCTCGCTGACGAACCGCGGGCAGTTCAGGTCGAGGTTCAAGGCACGCTCGGCCAGGTTGCTCAAAACGTCCAGCTCGGCCAGGGCGCCGGCGGTGTCTTGCAAGGGTGGCAATTGCGAGATCAGGTCTTCAAGCAAGGCTTCGTAGAGCATTTTTTCACGAGCCAGGGCACGGCTCTTGGCCGACAGTGCCTTGTCTTCGAAAGCCTTGAGTTCCGGCGTGATAAAGCGCTCGGCACCCTTGAGGGTCTGACGACGGATGTAATCGGCCGGTGCCGATTCAGCCTGCTTGCTCGGCAACTCGATGAAGTAACCGTGAATGCGGTTGTAGCCGACCTTGAGGTGCGACAGGCCGGTGCGGGCCTTTTCGCGTGCTTCGAGGTCGATCAGGAATTGTCCGGCGTTTTCACTGAGCGATTGCAGCTCGTCGAGTTCACTGTCGTAACCGGTCTTCAGCACGCCGCCATCTCGGATCACCGCAGGCGGGTTATCGATAATGGCTTTGTCCAGCAGCGCGGCCAGTTCCGGGTAGGTGCTGGTGATCGTCGCCAGTTGCTGCAGGTGCGGGGCTTCAAGTTCGGTCATTGCCACTTGCAGCGCCGGCAGTGCACCGAGGGCATCGCGCAGGCGCGCAAGGTCTCGCGGGCGCGCGTTGCGCAAGCCGATTCGCGCGAGAATCCGCTCGATGTCGCCGATTTCCTTGAGCTGCGGTTGCAGCTTTTCGAATCGGTAACCGTCGAGCAGGCAGGTGATCGAGGTCTGGCGTGCCAGCAAAACCGTCAAGTCCCGTAGCGGGCGGTTCAGCCAGCGAGTCAGCAGGCGGCTGCCCATGGCGGTCTGGCAACGATCGACCACCGATTGCAGCGTATTGTCGCGACCGCCCGCCAGGTTGGTGTCCAACTCCAGGTTGCGCCGACTTGCACCGTCCAGCACCACGGTATCGTCCAGACGCTCGTGGCGCAGGCTGCGCAAGTGGGGCAGGGCGGTGCGCTGGGTTTCTTTGGCATAGGCCAACAGACAACCGGCGGCACCAATGGCCAGGGTCAGGTTTTCGCAGCCGAAACCTTTGAGGTCCTGGGTGGAAAACTGCTGGCAAAGACTTTTCAGCGCCGAGTCGCGTTCGAAATCCCACGGCGCACGACGACGAACCCCACGGCGTTTTTCCGCCGGCAGGTCTTTTGGCCAGTCGTCCGGAATCAACAGCTCCACCGGATTGACCCGCTCCAGTTCCGCCAACAGATTTTCCCAGCCCTTGATTTCCAGCACGCTGAAATTGCCGCTGGTGATATCCAGCACCGCCAGGCCGAACAGGCGCTCATCGCCCAGCACGGCTGCGATCAGGTTGTCACGACGCTCGTCCAGCAGCGCTTCATCGCTCACCGTCCCCGGCGTAATGATCCGCACCACCTGACGCTCTACCGGTCCCTTGCTGGTGGCCGGGTCTCCGACCTGCTCGCAGATCACCACCGACTCGCCAAGCTTCACCAGTTTCGCCAGATAACCTTCGGCGGCATGGTAAGGAATCCCGCACATCGGAATCGCCTGCCCGGCCGACTGGCCGCGAGCGGTCAGGGTGATGTCCAGCAACTTGGCGGCCTTCTTCGCGTCTTCATAGAAGATCTCGTAGAAGTCACCCATGCGGTAGAACATCAACTGGTCCGGGTGCTGGTTTTTCAGGCGCCAGTACTGCTGCATCATCGGCGTGTGGGAGGACAGGTCGGAGAGTGCTTTATTCATTGGGGATCGGAAAACTCGTCGAAAGGTGTGGGGCAAAAGTGGGGCATTGGCCCGGCTTTTCCGCAATGGGCGCAAGATTAACATGGGCGGTCTGCCGGACGCAGGCACGAACGCCACGTGGTCTGTTTCTGTTGGTTTACGCGCTATTTATGCGTCTTCAATGCAATTCTGCATTTGCCTCTCGCGAAAAGAACAAGCACTATGCGCGTTATGCAAAAACGCAATGTTTCTACCGTATTAAGAGCGCTGCTCGATCAGCACGGGATCTCCCCCACGGAGCTTCACCGGCGTACCGGCGTGCCTCAATCCACACTTTCGCGGATTCTCAGCGGCAAGATCGTTGACCCGTCGGATAAACACATTTCGAAGATCGCCGAGTACTTCGCCGTCAGTACTGACCAATTGCGTGGCCGCGTCGAAGTCGCGCCGCTTGCCGCTGGTGGACGCGATGTACTGCATTCGGAACTCAAGGATATAAGCCTGTGGGACGACGATACCCCCGTCGATGATGACGAGGTGTCGGTGCCGTTTCTTCGCGAGGTTGAATTGGCTGCGGGATCAGGAAGATTCGTCATCGAAGAAAGCGAGCGCTCCAGCCTGCGCTTTGGCAAACGCAGCTTGCGCCATAACGGTGTGCAGTTCGACCAGGCCAAATGCGTGACCGTGCGTGGCAACAGCATGCTGCCAGTGCTGCGTGACGGTGCCACGGTCGGGGTCAATGCCGGCAAATGCGGAATTGGCGACATCATCGATGGCGACCTTTATGCAATCAACCATAACGGCCAGCTACGGGTAAAACAGCTTTATCGCCTGCCCACCGGGATTCGCCTGCGTAGCTTCAATCGCGATGAACACCCGGACGAGGACTACACCTTCCAGGAAATGCAGGAAGAGCAGATTGTCATTCTGGGTCATGTTTTCTGGTGGGGTATGTACGCCCGTTAGTCCGTTTGACAGTCCGATAAAACCGCTCATTTGAGCGGTTTTTTTGTCTGTCGAATGCATGGGGGTGATCGCGATTCATGCATTGATGCATTGACTTTCTATGCATAAATGCATATTCTTCTTGCTCATTTGGTGGGCTGTCATCCAAGGAGGCGTGAAATGACCACGGAGCATTATGCGTTGTTGGACATGCCTCTCTGGCTATTCATCACCCTGCCTCTGGTTGGCGGAATCGTCGGCGAAATGTGGCGCGCTGATAAAGAAGGGGTTACTGGCAGACCTCTTCTCCGGCGTCTGATCATGCGGTCTGGCTCCAGCGTGGTCTGCGGTGCTTCGGCGATCATGCTGCTGCACGCTGCCAATGTTTCGATTTGGGCCGTATGCGCAGGAGGGTGCCTGACAGCGATGGCCGGGACGGACGTGGTTTTGGGGCTTTATGAACGCTGGGTGGCCAAAAGGCTGGGCGTGCGCGATGTCCTGCCCGATGAAGCTGAGGACTGATTAGCAGCTAAACCAGGCACCGGCATTCATCCCTTACACATTGATCGTCCCGATAACTTGCAAGTGCGATGCGCTGGTGTACGGTTAGTCTCATTCCGCCCGATCAGGAGATGACCGTGAAAGCAATCACCCAACTGGCCGATGACCTTGGCAGGCAGTTGCAGCTTCTAAATGCCCATGTGTCCACCGCCGAGTCATGTACCGGTGGCGGGATCGCCGAGGCGATCACCCGGATTCCCGGCAGTTCGGCATGGTTCGAGGCCGGTTATGTCACCTACTCCAATCTGCAGAAGAACCTGCAATTGAACGTCCCGGTGGAGTTGTTCACTTCGGTGGGGGCGGTCAGTCGCGAGGTGGTCGAGGCGATGGCCAAAGGTGCGCAGGAAAAAAGCCGTGCGTTTTTTTCCGTGGCGGTCAGCGGCATTGCCGGGCCTGATGGTGGTTCGAAAAGCAAGCCGGTGGGCACGGTATGGTTGGCCTGGGGCGTTGGCGAACGGGTATTCAGTGAAGTGCAGCACTTTGCCGGTGACCGTGACGAGGTCCGCCGACAAACGGTAAAGGCCGCACTAGAGGGGCTGCTGCGCTACACCAAGGCAGAAATCTCAAATCAGGGGTAGGCGATCCGGAATCGCTGTGGAATAATACTGGCTACTTATACAGGTGTTGGCCGTCAGGCCTTATTGATTACGTGAGGACTTTAATGGACGACAACAAGAAGAAAGCCTTGGCTGCGGCCCTGGGTCAGATCGAACGTCAATTCGGCAAGGGTGCCGTAATGCGTATGGGCGATCAGGACCGTCAGGCGATCCCGGCCATCTCTACTGGCTCTCTGGGTCTGGACATCGCTCTCGGCATCGGCGGTCTGCCAAAAGGCCGTATTGTTGAAATCTACGGTCCTGAATCTTCCGGTAAAACCACGCTGACCTTGTCCGTGATCGCCCAGGCTCAAAAAGCCGGCGCGACCTGCGCATTCGTCGACGCCGAACACGCCCTCGACCCTGAGTACGCCGGCAAGCTGGGCGTCAACGTCGATGATCTGCTGGTTTCCCAACCAGACACCGGTGAGCAAGCCCTGGAAATCACCGACATGCTGGTGCGCTCCAACGCGGTTGACGTGATCATCGTTGACTCCGTGGCGGCACTGGTGCCGAAGGCTGAAATCGAAGGCGAAATGGGTGACATGCACGTGGGCCTGCAAGCCCGTCTGATGTCCCAGGCGCTGCGTAAAATCACCGGCAACATCAAGAACGCCAACTGCCTGGTGATCTTCATCAACCAGATCCGTATGAAAATCGGCGTGATGTTCGGCAGCCCGGAAACCACCACCGGTGGTAACGCACTGAAGTTCTACGCATCGGTACGTCTGGACATCCGTCGCACGGGTGCGGTGAAAGAAGGTGATGAAGTCGTCGGTAGTGAAACCCGCGTCAAGGTTGTGAAGAACAAAGTAGCTTCGCCGTTCCGTCAGGCCGAGTTCCAGATTCTTTACGGCAAGGGTATCTACCTCAACGGTGAGATGATCGACCTCGGCGTGCTGCACGGTTTCGTCGAGAAGTCCGGTGCCTGGTATGCCTATAACGGCACCAAGATCGGTCAGGGCAAAGCCAACTCGGCCAAATACCTGGCGGATAACCCGGACGTCGCCGCAACGCTCGAGAAGCAACTGCGTGACAAGTTGCTGTCCCCGGCGTCGGTAGCGGACGCCAAGGCTTCTGCGGTCAAAGAGACCGAAGACGATCTGGCTGACGCTGATATCTGATTGATCCGATGACCGCCGTACTCGATACACTCGTCGCGGTGCGGCGAACCGCAATGGACCTGCTCGCACGACGCGAGCACGGTCGGGTTGAGCTGGCGCGTAAACTGCGCCAGCGCGGCGCCCTCCCTGAAATGATCGATACAGCGCTCGACCGGCTGACGGAAGAGGGTTTGTTATCCGAATCCCGTTACCTCGAGAGTTTTGTTTCCTACCGAGCCCGTTCCGGATATGGCCCTTTACGGATTCGTGAAGAATTGAGCCAGCGTGGTCTGCAACGCAGCGATATCGAACTGGCCTTGCGCGAAAGTGGCATCGATTGGCAGGAGCAACTGGCAGACACCTGGCGGCGCAAGTTCTCCGGGCAGTTACCGATCGACGCGCGGGAACGAGCCAAGCAGGGCAGGTTCCTGGCGTACAGGGGATTCTCCATGGAGATGATCAGCCGCTTGTTCAGCGGCCGAGGGATGGACGATTAACTGAAACGGCTCGCTATTTCGATAGCGGGCCGTTTTTTTTTGCATTACGTGATCTTGGACGGCGTTCGTGTGCGTTGTTGTGCCTGAGGTTGGGATTGTGCCCAGTTTTCCGGCAGGTTGATGTAGTCCACCAGCGCTCGCAACCGACCGTGATCACGTGCGTTGAAGGTGAAGGCCAGGCGCGCCAGGTGGCTGAACTGTACTTCGTCGTGTTCCTCGCCACTGTACGCATGCTGATGGAAGTGATCGCTCAGGCACAGATCAGCGAATGCCTTCTGCATATGTTCGAGGGCGCGCTCACTGAGCGTATGGTTCATGCGGATCACGAACTGATGCTTGAGCCAGCGACTGGAGTGGAAGTTGCTGTAGAACTGGTTGATGTGCTCCACGGCTTCCTCGGCGGTGTAGACCAGTTTCACCAGATTCATGTCGGTCGGCAGGATGTAACGGTTTTCCTCCAGTTGTTGCTGGATGAACTCCAGCGCTGCATGCCAGAACTTGCCGCCCGGCGCGTCCAGCAGTACCACGGGGACCAGCGGGCTTTTGCCGGTCTGGATCAGCGTCAACACTTCCAGCGCTTCATCCAGCGTGCCAAAACCACCTGGGCACAGGACAAGAGCGTCGGCTTCCTTGACGAAGAATAACTTGCGCGTGAAGAAAAAGTGGAAGGGCAGCAGGTTGGTTGTGCCCTGAACAGTGGGGTTGGCATGCTGTTCGAAGGGCAGGGTGATGTTGAATCCCAGGCTGTGTGCGAGGCCGGCGCCTTCGTGAGCGGCGGCCATGATGCCTCCACCTGCGCCGGTGATCACCATCATGTCCGAGCGCGCCAGGGTGGCACCGAGTTCTCGGGCGAGACCATATAGCGGGTGTTCGATGGGCGTGCGGGCAGAACCGAAGACCGTGACCTTGCGCCGGCCCTTGAACTGTTCCAGCACGCGAAAGGCTTGTTCCAGTTCGCGCAAGGCTTGCAGTGTGATCTTGGCATTCCAGCGATTGTGGTCTTCCTGGGCCATGCGCAGCACGGTCAGGATCATGTCGCGGTAGATTGGGATGTTCGGGCTGTTGGGGGAAACAAGGCTGAGTTGCTCTTCGACCTTGCTGATGAGGTCGTGGCCGCTTTCTTCAAAATGACGGCTCAGGAGGTCATTCGGTTGGTAAGGCATTCAACTTCTCCTTCTGCACAGAGCCCACGGCGGCGACTACGCAATCGTCGATGCCACGACACTTCATGTGTCGCTGTCTGCCCCAGGCCCGTGCCTGGGCGATCCACTTGGCCCGAAAGTCACCGGGCCATCCAAACAGGCTCTGTTTGTCCCTTGGATGAAAGAAACGTTCGCACAACACAATACGTAACGGGCGGCCCTTTTCCTGCCCTGACAAGTGAGTGTGGATAAGTAGAATCTAGACCTTCGCGGTGATTTTCGCTGCATTGATCATTGCGCCGCAAAGTCTTGCCTGGCAACCGCTTATTGATGATTTGCAAGGTGGTTTCACCGCTCGTCAGAACGCAAGCCAAGTGTCATGCACTCTGATTTACTAAGTTACAGGTGTGATACGACAACTTTGCGTCAACGGCAGGGCGCACGGTACAAGCAGTTAAAGGATTTTTCGCTCAACGCGAGTGAGGTGCAAGGAGGCGGGAAACCATGGCCAGAGTCATTCTGGAGATCGATACGCAGCTGTATCGATTGTTGAAATCATCGGCCGAGACCAATCATTTGAGTCTCGAGGAGGAGTGCTGCCGGCGTCTTGTAGGCACGGAGCGTCGATCACGTTACTTGCAGGCACTGCTGGCAGAGTTGCGCGCCGAAGATGAACAGCGACGCGCAAAGTCTCATTGATTACTTCTTCTTCGGCACCGCTTTCGGGCAATCCGATTCCTGGTAGCTGGCAGAACCCACCGCGCGGTTGGTCTTCACTTCGGTGAAGTCGTAACGCATCACTGCACCCTTGGCCATCAATTTACGGTAGGACGGGTTGTTGCAGACCGAGGCGCCCAGCTGGAAGTACACGGCTTTGGGATCGGCGCGCATCTTGTTGGCGTGGCTGCTTTGCACGCTCAGGTGGTTGATCAGGACATTGCCTTCGACGGTGTAGCCTTGATCGAGAATGTCTTCATTGATCGCCCGAGGAGTGCCGACGCTGCTTTGTGCGGCGACGTTGCGCAGTTCTCTGTTCAGATTCTGCTCGCTCAGGGATGCAGCCTGAGCGTTGAAGGTCGAAGCCAGCAGAATGGCAGCGGTGGGAACGATAAGGCGCAGCATGAAACTCTCCTGGGGCAGTGATGGGTGGTTTGACCCGTCACGTGACTGTGCGTTCAGTGGCGGCGAATTATAGGGGAGGCGGCCTGGACGGTACAGGCTTGCTCCTGTCGGTCTGGTAAACTGCCGGTACTTTTTGCCTTGCCGAGTGTTTTTCGTGTCGACTCCTTTTTCCCGCTGGCGTTGCCTGCCATGAGCCATGCCCCCAATGCAGTAGCCCGCCTGCGCGATCAGCGCGAAGACGAAGGCATCAAGCCGCTTCAGGCCCGTGGCTGGCGCGCAACCCGTTGCCGTGCCTGCCGCGTGATCGAGAGTCACTGCCTGTGCGCCTGGCGCCCGCAGGTCGAGACCCGCTCCGGTGTGTGCCTGATCATGACCAGCAAGGAAGTGTTCAAACCGAGCAATACCGGTTGGCTGATTGCCGACGTGGTGCGCGATAACCACGCGTTCATCTGGTCGCGTACTGAAACCGACCCACAGATGCTGGCGTTGTTGTCCGACCCGCAATGGCAGCCTTATCTGGTGTTTCCAGGGGAATATGTCGCACCCGAGCGCGTCACCCACAGCGTGGCGGTGGATGGCAGCAAGCGGCCGTTGTTCATTCTGTTGGACGCGACCTGGACCGAAGCCCGGAAGATTTTCCGCAAGAGCCCGTATTTCGACTCGCTGCCGATCCTCAGCCTGTTGCCCGAAAAACTGTCCCGTTATCAATTGCGCCGATCCACCCGCAGCGAGCACCTGTGCACCGCGGAAGTCGCGGCGTTGTGTCTCGATCTGGCGGGCGATGAGCAGGCGGCATCGGCACTGGACGCTTATTTCGATGTGTTCAGCCAGCATTATCTCGATGCCAAGCGTCAGCTTGAAATGAACGTCGAAACGCCGGCACACGCCGAGTTGTTGCCGTTCGTGCAGAAAATCGCTGCGGGCGGGGATTGATTGTCGCTCATACTGCAAAAGACTGTAGTGGCCATGTAGCTTGACCACCCCGGTTTCGCTGGGCATGCTTGGCGCCGATCAGTGCGCGGCCGAAGTTTGATACGCCTATTCTGTGCCAACGAGAATAGTCATGTATCGGCGTTCAATGTGCCCCGGGTACCGCTCTCTGGCTGTACCTTGAGTTGCTGGAAAAACAGGATCATTTGAACAATGGCCACATACGAAATCCTGATTGCCGATGACCACCCACTTTTCCGTTCCGCCTTGCATCAAGCGTTGAGCCTTGGGCTTGGTCCCGATGTGCGTCTGGTGGAAGTGGCGAGCATTGCCGAACTGGAAACCCGCCTGACCGAAAAAGCCGATTGGGATCTGGTCCTGCTGGACCTCAACATGCCTGGGGCGTACGGTTTTTCAGGCTTGGTGCTGTTACGTGGCCAATACCCGCAGATTCCAGTGGTGATGGTTTCCGCTCAGGAAGAGGCGACAATCATGGTCAAGTCTCGTGAGTTCGGCGCCAGCGGGTTCATTCCCAAATCCAGTGACCTGAGCGTGATCCAGAAAGCCGTGCGTGCGGTGCTCGATGGCGATGTATTCTGGCCGCCGCAGGCATTCGAAGCCGTCAGCGTATCCGATGAGGCCAAGGCTGCCAGCGAAGGGCTTGCCAGCCTGACGCCGCAGCAGTTCCGGGTATTGACGATGGTTTGCGAAGGTTTGCTGAACAAACAGATCGCCTATGAACTGAGCGTTTCCGAGGCGACGATCAAGGCGCACGTGACGGCTATTTTCCGTAAGTTGAATGTGCGGACCCGGACTCAGGCAGCGTTGCTTCTGCAACAACTTGAGTCAATTTCGAGCCACTGAGGGTTGGCTTCTTCACGCTTTTTTGACTTTGGTTAATCTAGCTTTCCCACTCCTTTTTGGTCAGTTGCCTACTCTATGTCACCTTTCAAAGGCCAGACCGGCCTTAAACGTATTCTCAACGCCTCCGGCTATTCGCTGGACGGCCTGCGCGCAGCCTTCACCGGGGAAGCTGCGTTTCGGCAGTTGGTATTGCTCAATGTGATCCTGATCCCGCTGTCGTTCTTCCTGAACGTCAGCCGGGTCGAGCAAGCCTTGCTGATTGCCGTCTGTTTACTGGCACTGATCGTCGAGTTGCTCAACTCGGCGGTGGAAGCGGCCATCGACCGTATTTCCCTGGAGTTGCACCCGCTGTCGAAAAACGCCAAGGACATGGGCAGCGCCGCGCAATTGGTGGCGCTGACCATGATTGCGCTGGTGTGGGCCGTGATTCTGCTTTAAGCGATCGTGGGCAGTACGATCTCGTCGCTGCGCTGAACCCCTGCGGTGAAGGCGCGGCACA
Source organism: Pseudomonas sp. Sample_22 (assembly GCF_004307635.1). Classification (NCBI taxonomy): domain Bacteria; kingdom Pseudomonadati; phylum Pseudomonadota; class Gammaproteobacteria; order Pseudomonadales; family Pseudomonadaceae; genus Pseudomonas; species Pseudomonas sp. Sample_22. Next base: position 15,496 of record NZ_RCNY01000096.1, on the reverse strand, counting down.
GATCGAGGAATTCGCGCATCGCCGATGTCTGGTATTTCTGTTTGTGCCAGATGAAGTAGAACTGTCGCGCCAGGTCCAGATCCGGTGTTTCCACCGCTACCAGGCTGCCGCGACGGAATGCGTCCCGCAGCGCCAATCGCGATATGCACCCAATCCCCAGGCCGGACTCCACTGCGCGCTTGATCGCTTCCGTATGCTCGAGCTCCAGGCGGATATTCAACGCGCTGCGGTGATGGCGCATGGCCTGATCAAATGTCAGGCGCGTGCCTGAACCTTGCTCACGCAGAATCCAGGCTTCGTGGCTCAGTTCATCCATGCTTGCCGTGCCGCGTTTGGCCAAAGGATGTTGCGGCGCGCAGAACACCACCAATTCATCTTCGACCCAGCTTTGCACTTCGATGTCCGGGTGGCTGCAATCGCCTTCAATCAGACCCAGGTCAATTTCATAGTGGGCTACTTGTTGCACGATATTGGCAGTGTTCTGCACGTGCAGCTTCACCTGGCTTTCCGGGTGGCGCTGCATGAAGCTGCCAATCAGCAGGGTAGCCAGGTAGTTGCCGATGGTCAGGGTTGCGCCTACCGCCAATGAGCCGAAACCGGACTTGCCGTTGAGCAGGTCTTCGATTTCCTTGGCCTGATCAAGCAGCGCTACCGCTTGCGGCAACAGCTGCTTGCCAAGGGCGTTGAGGCTCAGGCGTTTGCCGGCACGGTCGAACAACTGGCAGCTGCACTGACGCTCCAGTTCGGTGATTGAGGTGCTTGCCGCCGACTGCGAGAGGTTGAGCAGGCCCGCAGCACGGGATACGCTTTCCTGCTGGGCGACAGCGACGAAGACTTGAAGTTGACGGAGAGTAAATCGCATATCGATATAACCGATAACCCTTATCTTAATAATCCAGTTAACAGATATTGTCGTCGCTATTAGAATGCGATGCAATTGCGCACCCCGGCTCTGTTCATGCAAGAGCGAGCGCAGACCAATCTCCAGGAGTCCCACGTACATGAGCAACATGAACCACGAGCGTGTCCTCAGTGTTCATCACTGGAACGACACTCTGTTCAGCTTCAAGTGCACCCGTGATCCGGGCCTGCGCTTCGAGAACGGTCAGTTCGTGATGATCGGCCTGCAACAGCCTAACGGCCGCCCGCTTATGCGCGCTTACTCGATCGCCAGCCCGAACTGGGAAGAGCATCTCGAGTTCTTCAGCATCAAGGTGCCAGATGGTCCGCTGACTTCCCAGTTGCAGCATTTGAAGGAAGGCGACGAGATCATCATCAGCAAGAAGCCTACCGGCACGCTGGTGCTGGATGACCTCAAGCCTGGCAAACATTTGTACTTGCTCAGCACCGGTACCGGTCTGGCGCCGTTCATGAGCGTCATCCAGGACCCGGAAACCTACGAGCGTTTCGAAAAAGTGATCCTGTGCCACGGCGTACGTTACGTCAACGAAGTCGCCTACCGCGAGTTCATCACCGAGCACCTGCCGCAGAACGAGTTCTTCGGCGATGCGCTGCGTGACAAGTTGATCTACTACCCGACCGTGACCCGCGAACCGTTCGAGAACGAAGGTCGCCTGACCGACCTGATGCGCAGCGGCAAGCTGTTCAGCGACATCGGTCTGCCGCCGATCAACCCGCAGGACGACCGCGCCATGCTGTGCGGTAGCCCGAGCATGCTCGACGAGACCAGCGAAGTGTTGAACAGCTTCGGCCTGAAAGTTTCGCCGCGGATGCGCGAGCCGGGTGATTACCTGATCGAGCGTGCATTCGTCGAGAAGTGACCGCAGGTCACGTGTAGGAGCCGGCTTGCTGGCGATAGCGCCTTTAAGATCGCCATCGCCAGCAAGCCGACTCCTACAATAGATTCGCAGCGCATCCAAAAAGCCCGCATGACCCCGGACGGTCATGCGGGCTTTTTCGTTTCCGGCGTTCAGGCTTTCGCGGGAATGACTTCGAGCACGCGGATCAGCTCGGGCGTCGGGTAATGCCAACGCACATCCACATCCCAGAACTGCGCGCCGTATTCCCGTTCCGGCGCAGGTGTCTGATAGGCCGGGCGTGGATCCTGCGCCAGGCATTGCTCGATCAGCTCGACCAAAGGCTCTGCAAGGCGCTGGGCGTGGCCATTAGCCTGGTGCAGCGCAGCATCCGTCCACTCTACGGCAATCAACTGCGGCGCGGCGCTGGCGATAGTGTTGGAGGCGGTGGCGATGATGTCGGCGTAGGGAACGTAGGGTTTGATGTCGAGAACCGGTGTGCCGTCGAGCAAGTCGATGCCGGAAATCCACAGACGATTGGCTTCAACCTTGTCCAACTTCACCACGGATTGACCAATGCCGTTGGGACGATGGGTTGCGCGTGTCGCAAACACGCCCATGGATTTGTTGCCACCGAGGCGGGGAGGGCGGACCTTCAGGCGCGGCTTTTCTTCCAGTGCCTGATGGAACATGAACAGCAGCCAGACATGGCTGACCTGTTCAAGGCCCTGCACGGCATCACCCTGATCGAAAGGCGCCACCAGTTCCAGCACGCCGCGAGCGGCCGGAGCCAGTTGCGGTTGACGCGGAATGGCAAACTTCTCCTTGAAGCAGGAGCGCACGAAGCCGATGGGGGAAACGCTGTAGGTCATGGTTTACGGTCGAGGCGGGGTGAGGGTGGGCATGATAACCCGATCAACCATGATCATTCCCACGCTCTGCGTGGGAATGCCTCAATGGACGCTCTGCGTCAGCTCTTGGGACGCGCAGCGTCCCGCGCTGCATTCCCACGCGGAGCGTGGGAACGATCATAAGGAGAAGATCAGAGGCTGAACCCACCATCCAATGGGATGATATTCCCGGTCATGTAAGCCCCCGCCGTACTCGCCAGGCTGATCGCCAGCGCCGCCATCTCTTCCTCGCGCCCCCAACGCTTCATGGGGATCAGCGCCGTATCCTCGGCCAATGCCTGCTTATCATTGCCGATATGCTGGGTCATCTTGCTCGGGAACCGTCCCGGTGCGATCACGTTGACGTTAATGTGCTGGCTGACCAGCTCCCGCGCCAGGATCCGCGACAATTGGTGCAGTGCGGCTTTGCTGGGGCCGTAGGCGTAGGCCTGTTCGCCGAAGGAAGAAATCCCCGCCACCGACCCGATGTTGATGATCCGCGCCGGGTTCGCTTCGGAACCTGCCTTGCGCAGCAGCGGCAGGAACTGCTGGATGCAGTTGAACACCGAAGTCACGTTGAGCTGCATGACCTTTTCCCAGCCCTTGATGGGATAGCTTTCCAGTGGCGCGCCCCACGTGGTGCCGGCATTGTTCACCAGAATGTCGAGATGGGTGATCTGCTCGCCCAGGCGTGTGGCCAGTTGTTGCACGCCTTCTTCCGTCGCCAGGTTGGCAGCTACGGCATGGCAGCGCCCAAGGGCACCGAGTTCGTCAGCGGTTTGCTGGCAAGCTTCGGCATCGCGGGCGCAGACATACACGGTCGCGCCAGCCTCGACATAGGCCTTGGCAATCATTTTGCCGATACCACGAGTGCCGCCGGTCACCAGAGCGGTGCGGCCTTGCAGGGAAAAGTAGGGGTGCATGGCGAATCCTGAGAACTTAAGGGTCTCTACACCCTAGTCGTCAGCCGTGAGAAGCGGAGCCACTATTTTTGCGAGGAATGAGCATCCATACAGGACTGCCCTTTCTTTTGCAGGCGCACATCTTGCTGGCGATAGCGTCCTCAAGATCGCCATCGCCAGCAAGCTGTGCTCCTACAGGGAGTGAGCATCCATACAGCTTTGTGACGCCATCCCTTGTAGGAGCAAAGCTTGCTCGCGATAGCGCTTTCGAAATCGCCATCGCCAGCAAGCTTTGCTCCTACAGGGACGCGGGCGGGCGATTACTGCGGACGCACGCGCAGGGTCAGGCCCTTGAGGAAATTGCGCAGCAACTGGTCGCCGCACGGGCGGTAGTTGGTGTGGCCGAATTTGCGAAACAGCGCGCTCAGCTCAGGCTTGGACACCGGGAACTCGGCGGCCTTGAGGATCGCGTGCATGTCGTCTTCCTTGAGTTCGAAGGCCACGCGCAGTTTTTTCAGGATGATGTTGTTGGTCACCGGCACTTCGATCGGCTGCGGTGGACGGCTTTCGTCCTTGCCACGCTTATAGATCACCAGGCCGTCGAGGAAATGCGCCATGACTTCGTCCGGGCAGCGTACGAAACCTTCCTCGTCCTCCTCTTTCTTGTCGAGCCAGGTCACCAGGTCTTCGAGCTTCACATCCATGCCACCGAGCTTGATGATCTCGATGACTTTCTTGTCGCTGATGTCGAGCATGTAGCGCACGCTGCGCAGTACGTCGTTATGAATCATGTGGGCAGTCCCGATTTTCAACTGTGGGCGTCGCAACCAGGCGCGACGCCGAAATGTGTGACGGCGTGAAAAGCCTTAGAACTTCTCTTTGCCGGACAGGTAGCGCCATTGTCCCAACGGCACTTTACCGATGGATACGCCACCGATGCGGATCCGGCGGATACCTACGATCTTCAGGCCGACGGCCTGGCAGAACAGGGCGATAACACCCGGTTGCGGGTTTTTCATGGCAAAGCGCAGGCGGTTTTCGTTCTGCCAGCTGGCCTTGACCGGCGGCAATTCCTTGCCCTTGTAGGTCAGGCCGTGTTGCAAGCGATTGAGACCGTGCTCGACCATGTCGCCTTCGACTTCGACCACGTATTCCTGCTCGATCTTGTTGGAGTCGGCGGTGAGTTTGCGCAGGATCTTCCAGTCCTGGGTGAACACCAGCAAGCCGCTGGCGTTAGCCTGCAGGTCAGTGCTGGCGGTCAGGCGCTGGAAGTGGCCCTTGAGCGGACGTTTGCCGTAACGGTGTTCTTCGCTCAGCGTCTCGGCGCTGATGGTCGCCATGGCGGTGTCCGCGTCCATGCCGGCGGGCACGTTGAACAGGATGGTTACCGGTTCCGGGGCAGTGGCCTTGGCTTCTGGATCCAGCTCGACTTTTTGTGCGCCGACTTTGAACTGCGGCTCGTCGATGACTTCGCCGTCGACGGTGACCCAGCCGCCTTCGATGAACAGCTCAGCCTCCCGACGGGAGCAGCCGACGAGTTCGATGAGGCGTTTGGAGAGACGAATCGGGTCAGTCATGACAGGGCCGTAACAAAAAAGGGGTGGGCATTGTACCTGCCTGGCGCCGGTTAAGCCCGGTTCCATTTGAGGTCGGTCGCAATTCCTGTGGGCGCTGGCTTGCCAGCGATTGCATCACCTCGGTGTATCTGGCTTGACCGCAGCGTCCGCATCGCTGGCAAGCCCCACAGGGTTAATCTGGTGTGTCAGCCATGTTGTGAGCGTTGCTGGACCTGGCGCATTCGCATATGCAACAACGGATAGGGCTGTCCCATGCCATCGACTTCCGAGCGGCCGATCACCTCAAACCCTTGCTTGAAGTAAAACCCCAGGGCTTGCGGGTTCTGTTCGTTCACGTCCAGTTGATCGGCGTTGAGGTTTTCCAGGGCATAACGCAGCAATTTCTTGCCCAGGCCCTGACCGCGGTGTTGCGGGTCAATAAAGAGCATTTCGACCTTGCCCGCCGCGACCCCGGCGAATCCGGTAATGCGCTGGTTGGCGTCCTTGGTGCAGATCAGCATGACGGCATCGAGGTAGCGGGTCAGCACCAGATTCTTCAACAGATTGATGTAACTGTCTGGCAGAAAGTCATGGGTGGCGCGGACCGAGTCCTCCCAGACCCGGGTCAGTTCTTCATAGTCACTCTGTTTCGGTGTGTGGATGACCGAATGTTGGCGCATGCCCGCCTGCTCCTTCTTTTAGCTACCGACTGTAAAAAGTGAGATTCCGTTCTTCACCAAACGATAGCCGTAAAAAAGCCCCGCATCTCGTCAAGAGAGCGGGGCTTTGCATAATTTTTGCGTTTAGATCTGTTCAGCCCACAGATCGTATTCGTCGGCGTCGGTCACCTTGCACCAGACTTTATCGCCCGGCTTCAGGTTGCTGCCATTGTCGATGAATACGTTTCCGTCGATTTCCGGAGCATCGAAGAAGCAACGGCCGACCGCGCCTTGCTCGTCGACTTCATCGACCAGCACTTCGATTTCACGGCCGATGCGCATTTGCAGGCGGGCCGAGCTGATCGCCTGCTGGTGCGCCATGAAGCGCTCCCAACGATCCTGCTTGACGTCATCTGGAACCACTTCCAGGTCCAGGTCGTTGGCCGGCGCGCCGTCGACCGGCGAGTACTGGAAGCAACCGACGCGATCGAGCTGGGCTTCGGTCAGCCAGTTCAGCAGGTATTGGAAGTCTTCTTCAGTCTCGCCCGGGAAACCGACGATGAAGGTCGAGCGGATGATCAAATCCGGGCAGATTTCGCGCCAGTTCTTGATCCGCGCCAGGGTCTTGTCTTCGAACGCCGGGCGTTTCATCGCCTTCAACACTTTCGGGCTGGCGTGTTGGAACGGGATGTCCAGGTACGGCAGGATCTTGCCGGCGGCCATCAGCGGGATCAGTTCGTCAACGTGCGGGTACGGATAAACGTAGTGCAGGCGAACCCAGACGCCGAGGGTGCTCAGGGCTTCGCAGAGTTCGGTCATGCGGGTTTTCACCGGCGCGCCGTTCCAGAAACCGGTGCGGTATTTCACGTCGACGCCATAGGCGCTGGTGTCTTGCGAGATCACCAACAGCTCTTTGACGCCCGACTTGACCAGGCGCTGGGCCTCGTCAAGGACATCACCGACCGGACGGCTGACCAATTTGCCGCGCATCGACGGGATGATGCAGAAGCTGCAGCTGTGGTTGCAGCCTTCGGAGATCTTCAGGTAGGCGTAGTGGCGTGGGGTCAGTTTGATCCCTTGCGGCGGCACCAGGTCGATCAGCGGGTTGTGATCCTGACGCGGCGGCACGACTTCGTGCACGGCGTTGACCACTTGCTCGTACTGCTGCGGACCGGTCACGGCCAGCACGCTCGGGTGCACGTCGCGGATGTTGCCTTCTTCGACGCCCATGCAGCCGGTGACGATGACCTTGCCGTTTTCCTTGATCGCTTCGCCGATCACTTCCAGAGACTCTGCCTTGGCCGAATCAATGAAGCCGCAGGTGTTGACCACCACGACATCGGCGTCCTGATAGGTGGACACGACGTCATAGCCTTCCATGCGCAGCTGGGTAAGGATGCGCTCGGAGTCGACCAGTGCTTTGGGGCAACCCAGGGATACGAAGCCAACCTTTGGATTGGCCGGCGCAGGAGTGGTGGACATGTCTAACCTCGGTGTTTTGTGACGCCGCTTGCCGGGCTGGGCAAAACCGACGGACGGGCGCTTGAACTGCGCCTCTGATCAAAAAGTGCGCAATTCTAGCGGTGAGACGTTCACTTGACCAGCTTTATGCGGGGAAATACGACGAGTGCTGCGCTATGCTTCGCGCGGTTGGGCTTTACGGATTTTTTACAGTCAACAAAACGTCTGTAACGTAAAGTAAAAAAGCGCATGCTGCAGAAAAGTGCTTCATTCAAGAAGCCGGGTTTTGGTAATCAGGAGTGGTGGATGGGGCACGCAAGTAGTCAGGCAGGAGCGACCGGGCATTCGGCGGCCAAACCGATCGGCATGCTGGTTGCGGCAGTCGGGGTGGTTTATGGCGATATCGGCACCAGTCCGTTGTACACCCTCAAAGAAGTGTTCTCCGGCGCGTATGGTGTGCCGGTCAATCACGATGGCGTGTTAGGCATTCTGGCGCTGATTTTCTGGTCACTGATCTGGGTCGTGTCGATCAAGTACATGATGTTTGTCCTGCGCGCCGACAACCAGGGCGAAGGCGGGATCATGGCCCTGACCGCGCTGGCACGCCGAGCGGCGTCGGGGCATGCCAGGCTGCGTGGCTTTCTGGTGGTATGCGGGCTGATCGGTGCGGCGTTGTTCTATGGCGACAGCATGATCACCCCGGCCATCTCCGTATTGTCGGCAATCGAAGGCCTGGGATTGGCATTCGAGGGGATCGACCATTGGGTGGTGCCGTTGTCGTTGATCGTGCTGGTGGCGCTGTTCCTGATTCAGAGTCACGGCACCGCACGGATCGGCATTCTGTTCGGGCCGATCATGGTCACCTGGTTCCTGGTGCTGGGAGCGCTCGGTGTCTACGGCATCGTTCAGCACCCGGAAGTCCTGCAAGCGATGAACCCGGTTTGGGGTGTGCGTTTCTTCATCGTGCATCCGGGCATGGGCGTGGCGATTCTCGGCGCCGTGGTGCTGGCATTGACCGGTGCCGAAGCGCTCTACGCGGACATGGGCCACTTCGGTCGCAAGCCGATTGCCCGCGCCTGGTTCATCCTCGTGCTGCCGGCGTTGGTGCTCAACTATTTCGGCCAAGGCGCCTTGCTGCTGGGTGACCCGGAAGCCGCTCGCAACCCGTTCTACTTGCTGGCGCCAAGTTGGGCGTTGATCCCACTGGTAGGCCTGTCGACCCTGGCCACGGTGATTGCCTCGCAAGCGGTGATTTCCGGTGCGTTCTCCTTGACCCGTCAGGCGATCCAGCTCGGCTACATCCCGCGCATGCATATCCGGCACACCTCGAGCGCTGAACAGGGCCAGATCTACATCGGTGCAGTGAACTGGGCACTGATGGTCGGCGTGATTTTGCTGGTGATAGGTTTCGAATCCTCCGGCGCCCTGGCTTCCGCCTACGGTGTGGCGGTGACGGGCACCATGCTGATGACCACTATTCTGGTGTCGGCGGTGATCCTGCTGCTGTGGAAGTGGCCGCCGATCCTTGCGGTGCCGATCTTGCTTGGTTTCCTGTTGGTGGACGGTCTTTACTTCGCTGCCAACGTACCGAAAATCGTGCAGGGCGGGGCATTCCCCGTGATTGCCGGTCTCGCATTGTTTGTCCTCATGACCACTTGGAAGCGCGGCAAGCAGTTGCTGGTCGATCGCATTGATGAAGGTGGATTGCCGTTGCCGATCTTCATCAGCAGTATCGCCGTGCAGCCCCCGCATCGGGTCCAGGGTACCGCTGTGTTCCTCACCGCCCGGCCGGACGCCGTGCCTCACGCTCTGTTGCACAACCTTCTGCATAATCAGGTGCTGCACGAGCAAGTGGTGCTGTTGACGGTGGTGTACGAAGACATCCCGCGAGTGCCGCCGAGCCGGCGCTTCGAAGTCGATTCCTACGGCGAGGGTTTCTTCCGGGTAATCCTGCATTTTGGCTTCACCGATGAGCCGGACGTGCCGAAGGCGCTGAAACTGTGTCATCTCGATGAACTGGACTTCAGCCCTATGCGCACCACCTACTTCCTCAGCCGCGAAACCGTCATCGCTTCCAAGCTCGAAGGCATGGCCCGCTGGCGCGAGGCACTGTTCGCCTTCATGTTGCAGAACGCCAATGGCAACCTGCGCTTCTTCAATCTGCCGTTGAACCGGGTGATTGAGTTGGGGACACAGGTGGAGATGTAAGACTGCAAGATCAAAAAGCCCCGCTTGCCTTGCGGCAGCGGGGGCTTTTTATGACGTATCCAAAGGCAGCGATAAACCCTGTGGGAGCGGGCTTGCCCGCGATGGCAGCGTGTCAGTCGACAGAGATGTCGGACGTTATGCCCTTATCGCGGCAAGCCTGCTCCCACAGGGATTTGTGTCGAGTTCAAGTAACGGTCATGAAAAAGCCCCCGTAACCGAAACGCTGCGGGGGCTTTTTTGCAAACGCTGCTCAGATCACTCCTGAGCCTCGGTTTCCTGCGCCTGGCGTTTCTTGATCACCCCCACCAAACGCTGGGCCAGCGCCGGGTAGTTTTCGTCGAAGTGGTGGCCGCCGGGCAATTTGATGACTTCGCCCACGGCGCTCTTGTCGGTGCAGCCACTTTCATCGACTTCTTCTTCACCGTAGATGCACACCACTTTAGCGGCTGGCAACCTGGCCATTTCCGGGCCGGTGGCGGCTTCCTTGCCGGCGTTGCCGAGCCAGCCTTCGACTTCGATTTCGAAGCTGCCGGTACGGGCGAAAGCCAGCAGGATGATTGCGTCGACGCGATTCTGTTCCGATTCGGCCAGGCGGTTGTAGATCGCTGGCAGCACGTCGGCACCGAACGAGTAACCGGTGAGAATGAAGCGCTTGGTGCCCCATTTCTGCCGGTAGTGCTGCATCAGTTCTGCCAGGTCCAGGGCGCTCTGTTCCGGACTCTTGTGCTGCCAGTAGTAACGCAAGGTGTCGATGCCGACCACCGGGTAACCGATCTTGGCCATTTCGCCGGCGACATCGCGGTCCAGATCGCGCCAGCCACCGTCACCGGAGAGGAACAGGGTGACCGTGTCCCTGGCCTGGCCTGCGGGCACTTCAACCACCGGAATCTGCAGGCCGCCTGCCGCTTTGTCGCCGCCGACGAGGATCTTGCGCAGTTCGTTGTTCAGCACTTGCGGCAGGTTGATGTCGTAGTCGCTGATGCTGGTTTCGGCGTTCGGCTGGTCACGCACGAAGCCGGCACTGGTGTCGTCCGGGTTGTCGTTCCATGCCACCAGCCAGTGGCCGTGGGCGGCGCTTTTGGGCAACAGGTGTGTGCAGCCACCGGGTTTTTCCAGGGCCAGATCCACGGAAACGGCCTGGGCCTTATCGTTCTTCTGTTCCGACAACCAGCGCCAGGCCAGCACGGCGCCCGGGCCGATGCCGCTGACCAGCGTGGCCGGCCCCTGCAGTTCACGCAGGCCCGCTTGCAAGGCGCGGCTTTGCAGCAGGCAATCCTTGGGCAGGATCACCTGAACGATCTGCGCCGAGGCACTGCGGCTCAGGGTGGTCAGTTGCTTGTCATTGAGTTTCTGATCATCGTTGACCGCCACCAATACCTGGGCCTTCGGCGTGGTGCCGGGAATGACGCGGGTCATGGCTGCGCCATCGGCCGGTGTGAGCTGTTCGAGGGTCGGTTCTGGTGCCGGGCGTTTGAGGTACCAGAAACCGCCGCCGAGAATCACGGCCAGCACGATCAGTGCGGCCAGGATGTATTTCAGGGAGCGTTGAATCATCAGCGTTTCACCAATCCAGTCAAGCCGCCCGCGATCAGGGCAGCAGTGTCGGCCAGCGCAACCAGCGGATCGAGTCCGGCGGGCACGGCCATATAACGGGGTTCCCAGTCAGGCTGGAATTTGTCTTTGAAGCGGCGCAAGCCTTGGAAGTTGTAGAGCTGCTCACCACGGCGGAATACCATCGAGCCCAAGCGCTGTGTCAACGGTGCACCGCGACGGGGTTGCAACCCCGACAACGGCACCATGCCCAGGCTGAAGCGCGCGTATCCATGATTTTTATAATGTTGAATCAGGCCGACCATCATGAATTCCATGGTCAGCTTGGGGGCGTCCGGGTGCGCGCGCATCAGGTCGAGGCTGGCCAGGTCATGGCTGTAGGTCTCGAGCAGGTTGGCGAATGCCACCGGGCGCCCCTCGAAACGGATCACCGCTATATGGAAATGCTTGAGGTAGTCATCACTGAACCGCCCCAGGGAGAAGCCTTTCTCACGCACGTTCTTGCCAGTCAGCCAGGCATCGGAAATCACCTTGAGCTCATCCATCGGCGCCTGGCCCGGTTCGTGGATTTCCAGCGACAAGCCATCGCGGGTGCCACGGTTCCAGGTGTAGCGCAGGTCCTTCATCTCCTTGCCCTTGGCTTCGAGATCAAAACGCTTGAGATCGACCCGGGCTTCTTCACCGAGCTTGATCGCGGTCAGGCCGATGTCCATGTAGTACGGCAGGTTCTCCGCGCGCACTTGATAGAACACCGGACGGGCGTGGTGGATGTCACACAGGTCACGGAACTGCCAGATCATTTCCGCTCGTTGCTGGGCAGGGCCAATCGGGTCATACAACGCCACAAGGCTGCGGCCACGACGGGCATACATCAGGAACGCCTCGTCGTTGGGGTGGAACAGCAGGGCCTTGTCGCCGGTGAGGGCCAGGCCGCCGTCCGGTTGCGCCGAGGCCATGAGGATCTTGCTGGCGCGCTCCAGTTCATCGGGCGTGGGCAGATGAATCACCGGGCGGGCCGTGCGCAGCAGCCAGGTCAGGGATACCACCACCAGCAGCACCGCGGCGCCGAGCAGCGAGCGCAAGCCACGGGGAGCATCGGCGTCCAGGGTGAACTGCCACCACAGCTGATGGCTGTAGGGAACGTCCTGATAGGCGAACAGCAGCAGCCACATCGAAGCACCGAGTACGCACAGGCTGGCCACCAGGTACAACGGCGAAAACGGCAGTTCGGTCAGACGGCTCGGACGGTAGAACGAGCGGCGGAAAACCCCGAGCAGGCTCGCGGTCAAGACCATCAGGCTGGCTTCTTCCCAGTCGAAACCCTTGAGTAGAGAGAGCAGGGCGCCGACCAGCAGCAGAATGGTGGTGAGCATCCACGCTGCCGACAGTCGCCGACGCAAACCCTGGGCGAGCAGCAGGCACAACACGCCGATCAGGCTGGCGCCCAAGTGCGAGGCGTCGACCAGTCGATGCGGAATCAGAAAGCCGATGTGTTCCAGGCGGGTGTCGATTTCCGGCGTTGCTCCGGAAAACAACAGCACTACCCCGGAAAGAAACACCAGCACCGCGAGAATCGGCGCTGCCAGGCCAGACGCGGCACGCAGCGTCTGACGTGTCTGGAACAGGCGCTGCCCTTCGTTGATCAACAGCAGCAGGCAAGCCACCAGCATCGGCAGCACCACGTAGATCAAGCGATAAAGCAGCAGGGCGGCGGCCAGTGGCGCGGCGCCGAGTTTGTCGGAAAAGGCCGCGAGCAAGATCGCCTCGAACACCCCGACGCCGCCGGGCACATGACTGAGCACGCCCGCCGCCAGCGCCAGGAGGTACACCAGCATGAATGCGCCGAAGGGCGGAGCTTCGGGCAGCAGGAGATACAGCACGGTCGCGGCGGCGGCCACGTCCAGAGCGGTGATGAGCAGTTGCAGGAACGTCAGGCGGCGCCCGGGCAGGCGCAAGGTGCGACGACCAATCTTGACCAGCAGGTTATCGGCGTAGGGTTGTTCCGGCAGGCGGCGACGGTACAGTCCGACGGCCAGCACGCTGAACAACAGCAGTACGCCGGCAGCGATGGCACCGAGCAAGATCTCTGAGAGCCCCAGGGCCGCAGAGGCCGCGGGCAGATTGCTGAGTGTCGCCAGTGCCGCCAGTGGCGGCAGGGCGCAACCGAGCGACAGGCTGGCAAACAGCGTCATGTGCGCAACCTCAGAAGCCCCCAGGCCATGACGCGCATATAAACGGTAGCGAACCGAGCCACCCGACAGCATCGACAGGCCGATGGCATTGCCAATGGCGAAAGCGCTGAAACCGCCCAGGGCCACGGTGCGCGCGGGCAGGCTCACACCGGCATAGCGACTGGCTGACCATTCATAGCCCAGCAATAGGATGAAGCCTGCCACGGTCGCGCCCAGTGCACCGAGCAATGCCGGTTTTGGAACCTCGAGAATCGAGTCGTGCAGAGCGTCCAGGTCAAGTTCGCTCAGCAGGTGACGACAGGCAATCAGCGCGATCGCGAACAACAGCAGCGTGACCGCAAGACCTATGGGCTGACGGTATTTACTGACGCGATCAAGCAAGCGCAGTCGCTCGGCTTTGATCGGTTGTGTCGCTGTGACGGTGTCTTGTGAATCAGACGAGTTGGCGCGCATCAATCACCTCTTGGATTGTGCGCGACAGGATGGAGGTATCCAGCCAAGTTACCAATCCCTGTAGAAAAAAATAATTACAAATATTAACGCCTCGCACCGGGCGATGGTGCGAGCGCGATTTCACTCGTAGAGGGTTCAGTCTGCGATAGAGCATAGTCCGGACTCGGCGCATGGGTGATCCCCAATGGCTGGCGACACAGTGACAGATCATTGTTGCGAAAGGACTTTTTCAACAGATACAAAAAAGGCCACTCTTTCGAGTAGCCTTTTTTGATGTTTGGTTGCGGGAGCCGGATTTGAACCGACGACCTTCGGGTTATGAGCCCGACGAGCTACCAGACTGCTCCATCCCGCGTCTGTGTGGCGGCATTCTATAGAGTATCGGCGAGGTGTCAACCGTTAATCCCGGGAAGGGTCAAATAAACGTAGAAGAGCGGCAAACGGTCGCAGGTGCGGCTTAAGTTGCAGAATCGCAACGATTTCCCATTTGAATGCCTTGAGCATCAATAGAAGCTCTGCCGAATAAAAAACAGGCGCGCACAAAAAAGGCCACTCTTTCGAGCAGCCTTTTTTGATGTTTGGTTGCGGGAGCCGGATTTGAACCGACGACCTTCGGGTTATGAGCCCGACGAGCTACCAGACTGCTCCATCCCGCGTCTGTGTGGCGCATTCTATAGAGAATGGCCGGGGTGTCAACCCGTAGGATCGATAAAATCCGTTTTGCTTCAACTGCTTAGGTATTAAAGGAGACTCTGGATCGGGCTGCAGCCCAAGCCTGGCAAGGGTTCCGGCTCTATTGGTCGAGGCGTTTCGATTGAGAAAATAAATTCACCAAAGGTTCTTCCTACAGCTGCGTGAGAACATTCAGTACTACTGGTGCTATATACAGGTGTCGATGAGATACTGCCTGTCCTACTCCGTGTGTCTCCCATTCTTCATCATGAACACCGCGTTGATATGACCCAGCGAAAAATCATCCACGTCGATTGTGACTGTTTCTACGCCGCCATCGAGATGCGTGATGACCCGCGCCTGGTCGGCAAGCCGCTGGCGGTGGGAGGCTCGGCGGATCGGCGTGGCGTGATCGCCACCTGCAATTACGAGGCGCGGGCCTACGGTGTGCGCTCGGCCATGTCTTCCGGGCATGCATTGAAGCTGTGTCCGGACCTGACCATCGTCAAGCCGCGTATGGACGCCTATAGAGAAGCATCGAAGGAAATTCATACGATTTTCCGCGATTACACCGAGATCATCGAGCCGCTTTCTCTGGATGAGGCTTACCTCGACGTATCGGACAGTGCTCATTTCGGCGGGAGTGCCACGCGAATCGCCCAGGATATCCGTCGTCGCGTTTCCAATCAGCTGCACATAACGGTGTCAGCAGGGGTGGCGCCGAACAAGTTTCTTGCCAAGATCGCCAGTGACTGGAAGAAACCCAATGGTTTGTTTGTCATCACGCCGGATCAGGTCGAAGACTTTGTCAGTGGATTACCGGTCAGCAAACTGCATGGGGTCGGCAAAGTCACCGCCGAGCGGTTGGGCAAGCTCGGCATCATCGATTGCTCACACTTGCGCGAGTGGGACAAGTTGGCGCTGGTGCGTGAATTCGGCAGCTTTGGTGAGCGACTCTGGAGCCTGGCGCGTGGGATCGATGATCGCCAGGTGCATAACGATAGCCGTCGGCAGTCCATCAGTGTCGAAAATACCTACGATGTTGACCTTCCGGATTTGCGCAGTTGCCTGGACAAGCTGCCGGAGTTGTTGGAAACCCTCAAAACCCGAATGGCGCGAATCGACAGCAGCTATCGGCCGGGCAAGCCGTTCGTCAAAGTGAAGTTTCACGACTTCACGCAGACCACGCTGGAAC